>JBCCEO010000874.1:0-3282 GCA_039030255.1 Planctomycetota bacterium
GATTCAAAGTTGCTTAGCGCTAGCCCTACTTGTCGAAGGTTATTGCTGCAAGTACTTCTGCGTGCGGCTTCGCGCGCTGCCTGAACTGCTGGAAGTAGTAGTCCCATCAATACACTGAAAATGGAAATCACGACAAGTAGCTCTATAAGCGTAAACGCCGCACTCAACGCAGCAATGTATTTAGGTGCGCTCATCTTAGTACTCCCTATCTTTAAACCTTGCCTAATAATCTGGGATGGAGATCGACTTAGCATGCCCTATCAACGGCTAGGATTCGTCTCTGTGCTCTAGTTGAGCTTCGCTGTCAGCTGCTTCAAACCTTAGAGCAGGATTCAGAACTGAATCGAACAATAACCTAGATCTTTTTTCTCGATTTGCCCAAGAGAACTTTAAGATGCACTCAGGGCTCGCGCTTGGATACAAGCTTTGTTACACGAACGTTGCTGTTCTCTAACTCAATCTTGGAGAGCATCAGTTACGGCGTTAGTTGGAAGCCGATAGAAAGGCTGCTCGACAGGCAGTCAACGTCCAGTATGCTTGACGTAAAAGGTCGCAGAGAAAAGGAGTCTGCAACGCCCGCGATTCTACATGCGAAATTAAAAACGCCAGATGTTTTCGGGCGGTTAATGCGCAATAAACGTGTGGAGAGAACAGTTGTGTGCACCTTCGTTCGAGGCGTTTGGCCGCATTTACTGCGTTCAAACAATCTCTCTGCGACTTCACTACGGTTTGGGCCGCCGTGCTGGCCAATTCCACGTGCGTTTTGCAACTAGGGGCTTGGCATCCCAAAGAATGGGTCGAAATCCTTTACCTCTGTGAGGGGTGACAGCAGTAGGTGGTTCGGATTCCTCAATTCCTTGGGCAGAGGTGGACCGAAGGAGAGTCCGAAAACTGAGGCTTCGAAAGAAACCTGATTCACTGAACTGGCGTACATAGCAAAATGAGCCCTCGCCATACAGGTAGAACTGGCAACTCTGCTGCGGATTGGCTGACCGGTCTTCTTGCCGAGATGCAGTGATTCTTCCTCTTGAAGCAACGAACTCAAGAAATGTTGCCCCTGACTACGTTTCCCGTCGGCCAACAGGGCGACGGCTTTGGTTAAATTCAGCGCAAACCAATAATGCTGAAACTTCCCCTGCTTGATGTCAACGTGCTCCAGAATGGTATCTGCGACTTCACAGGCAGTGCGGTAGTTGCCCTTACGGAATTGCATCTCTGCCCTTAGCAGCGTTGCCTTTAGGATGAGCTCTTGGTGCTCACGCTTATCTTTGTACAAGCCGAGTCCCTCGCTACCGGTTTCTGCGTAACGCAGTGCATCGTCAAAGTGGCCAAGTCGTGATGAGCTGAGCGCTAGATGGACGTAGACTCTTGGTTTTCCTGAACTACTCACTTTCTCGAGCATTTCTAGAAAGTGCGCATGCACGGCTTCGTATAGCTTACTGGAGTTTTTTTCGATCGGAAGCTCTCGAAACACAGCATGGCTATTGAGGTCTTCTGCATTTGCAATAAACACAACTGCAGATTGAAAGAGCTGCTGGTCCGCGAGCGCCTTTTGGGCCAACTCCTTGTTCCTAGAGTCCTGCACGCGAATCTCTTGAAAAGCAAAAGTCATAGACAAGAGAAAAACAAAAATCGCCAACGTTGCAGCCGAGAGCACGAGCTTCTGATGAGCACCACACCAACGTAGTACTTTCTTCAGAGGTTTTTCCGGGCAAGCAATCAAAGGCTCGTCCGCGAGCCAGCTTTGTAAATCAGTCTGCAAGGCAGACAAGCTAGCGTATCGCGAATTTGCGCTTGGATGCATTGCCATGTCACAGACTGTCAGCAACTCGTCTGGCACATCATGCATCTGATTGGGTACACCAGAGTTCTCCCGCAGATTGCCAGTTAGTGCGTAGCGCAGCGTAGCTCCGACCGCATATAGATCGCTAAGCGTCGTGGCTGCTTGCGGCGAGGTAAGTTGTTCGGGACTCATGAATGCAGGAGTGCCTAGTCGCATCCCGGCCAACGTTAGGCGATCTGCGTTCGATTCCTCGTTGCCGCTTTCAGGCCAAGCATCCGTGGAAATACCAGTGTCCATCGTCTCTTCAGACGCCTGATTTTGCATGATGTCATAGGTAGCCTCATCAGCTGTAGAAGGCTTCGCAACAATGTAGCCAGCCACTCCCCAGTCCACCAAACTGACCTCGCCGCATTCGCCAATCAAAATATTGGCGGGCTTGATGTCACGGTGCAAAATCCCCTTCGCATGTGCGTGTTTCAATCCGTCACATATACGAATAATCTGGATAACAAGTCTCCTCAGGTCACCTTTATGAAGTCCCCAATTGAAGCGTGATCTCTTTCGCTCAAGCGTTAAGTCATCGAGGCTCTGTCCATCGATAAACTTCATTGAATAGAAATACTCTCCATGGTCATCACGACCTAAATCATATATCGGTATGACGCTTGAGTGCGACAATTTGGCGGTCAGATTTGCCTCGCGTTGAAACCTTGCTTCATGATGACGACTGGCGCTCAACTCTGGTCGCAACTTTTTGATTGCGACATGACGCCCCAGCATCGAGTCGAATGCCAAATATACGCGCCCTAAGCCGCCGACCCCAAGCTCACGCAGGTGGGAGTAGCGCTCCGCAAACGAAGCGACTGGAGAGCCCTTGGCTCCCGTGCTCTCGCAATCGAAATCACGCTTCATCGCAGAGTGGACTTCAAATAATGCCATTATCTCAGTCGTTAGATCTGGAAAACGTGCGGTGTATTCGGCTGATCCAACTTCTTCTCCATCCTCCTCTCTACGGCATACTTCTTGGTAGAGAAGGTCAAGCATAAGCTCGGAATCCTCGCTTGCCATTTGCTCGAACAGCGTTTCAAGCTGAATTGCTTCGCCCTGGTTCCAACTGTTCAGTTGCACCTGAAGCAGATCGACGCCTTCTCCTTGCCCCTCATCCATCAGACGTCTCACTTTCATAAAGATTCTTCGCGACTCGTGTAATTGCCCGTGTATACTTCATCCGAAGCGAGTCGCCATTTTTCCCAAGCTCCTTTGCGATTTGTTCCCAAGAGGCACCGGCGTTCCTCAGTTCAGCAATCCGCCATTCGGAGGCAGTGAATTGCTCTTTACACTTTTCCGCCAATTCGTTTTTCATCAGAATCTCACTGGGAGACTGTTCTCCTATTGCTAGAAAGTCAGTCAGACACCGATGCCGTTCTGAGCCTGGAAGCATTTTTGACCCATCCCGATGTGGCCGCTGCTCTAGCAACCCTAGACTCATCAGACCCGAC
>JBCCEO010000875.1:0-3246 GCA_039030255.1 Planctomycetota bacterium
ATGGACTGTTCAAGTTCCTAATTTGCTCTGTGCGTTTGCGCAAGATTTGTTTGCAAGTACTGCTAATTTCATTGCAGCAGAAAGATACCATCTCCTTAGGGAACAATCTTCTAAGGAGGTGTTATGAGCATCGACAACCATTGGCAGTCGCAGTTTCCAATTACTGGAAAATGGCCGCCATCACATCCCGAGCGTCTTCAGCTCTATTCATTTGGCACGCCGAATGGTGTGAAGATTTCTATCGCGTTAGAGGAACTCGGCCTTCCATATGAAGTGCATCGTATTCCGCTAAGCAATGAGAATATAAAAAGTCCTGAATTCCTGTCGCTTAGCCCGAACAACAAAATACCGGCAATCATCGATCCATATGGACCTGAAGGAGAACCGATCGGGATATTCGAAAGCGCCGTTATCCTAGAATACCTTGCCGACAAAACGAGACAACTAATCGGTTCAAACCAAACTGAGCGTTATGAAATCAAACAGTGGCTGACATTTCAGATCGGAAGTGTCGGTCCAATGTTTGGTCAGTTCGGCTTCTTCTATGCCTTTGGCGGAAAAGATATTGAAGATCCACGTCCCCGTGAGCGTTATCTTAGCGAAGTCAATAGACTTCTGAACGTCATTGATCGACGGTTGGAAGACCGAGACTGGATCGCAGGTGATTACTCAATTGCTGATGTTGCCATTGGTCCATGGCTTGAAAGTATCCCACGTTTCTACAAAGCAGAAGAAGTTACCGGCTTCAGTGAGTTACCACGCGTAATCGACTATGTGGAGCGGTTCCGCATCCGTCCGGCCGTCATCAACGGCTGGTCCGTTCTGTCCTAGTCGCACGAACAAGCTCAACCAAAAAACTGAAAGGAAAGGAGCCCATCCAATGGAAGGGGTAATTACATTTACAAAAAAACTCAGCATCGCTGTCTTTGTATCTAGTCTTGTGGTGAGCACTTCGAGTGCCGAATACACAGAAACACGATCCTTGGATGAACTCTACGCTGCAGCTCTTGCAGAAGGCGGCGAATTTGTCCTTCGTGCCGGGGGCGATAAGCCCGATCAAGTCGATTATTATCTGGACATGTTCAAGGCCCGATTTCCAGAACTCAAGGTAATCCACAGTGTCGATGTTAGCATCAACCACGCACCACGCTACGACAATGCAAGAGCAGCAGGTGGCGAAGAAAACATTCCGGACGTCATTCAGTTTCAGACTCTGCACGACTTCAACTTCTATGCCGAGAACGGCTTATTGGATGTTTATCGCCCAAAGAATTGGGAGAAGGTCTTCCCAGATCACAAAGACCCGCATGGACGTTGGACCGGCCTTTATGGCGTGACGTTTAGCAACTACGTCAACACCGATATCATTGATGAAGACAAAGCACCTCGGGATGCATTGGATTACCTCGATCCAGCGCTTAAAGGAAAAGTCATCCTGACCTATCCGCATGATGACGATGCGGTTCTCTATCAGTTCTGGAATCTCAAAGAAGCATACGGTTGGGATTACCTTGAAAAGCTTGTCGCAACTGAACCGACGTGGGTGCGTGGAACAGCGTGGCCTTATGTTGCGATAAACAAAGGCTGGTATGCTGCGAGCTTCACAACGTTCTGGGCGTTCGAGCCTTTTCCAAACGCGAATACGAAATTCATGTTTCCGGAGGAGGATTATTTCCTGACCTGGTATCAAACGGCTGGCATTCCGACACAAGCCAAGAATAAAGCTGCTGCGAAACTCTATCTCAATTGGATGCTATCAGAAGAGTTCCAAGGCAAGTGGCTCCAATTCCCTGTTCGAATGGACATTGAAGCACCTGGGGGTACGAAATCTGTTCTGCACCACAACACATCTCCAGGAGACTTTCACCGCTGGATGTTAAAGCGTGACCTAGTGGAACGTTTCCGCATGCAGATGCTGCAACTCATTGGTCCGGTCGAAGGCCCGACACCGGTCGAGATCGACTACGGCGTAAAACCGTAGCTTCTCGATCAACCTAAGACCAAAGACAGATGTGCACATCTCACGATGTGCCCGTCATTAACGCCAACAGCAGGCATTAGAGTGAACAAACCCAATAAGTAGAATGGGCTCCGAGCTGAACTTCGTTCCTTTAACCGCGCCCTGAAGTGTCCCAATATTCCGGGACCATAAACGGTTTCACCGCGATCGTTTTACCACCTAGCCGACTGAGCGATCCCGGATTCAATTCCAGCGCCATCCATGGCTCTGAAATCGTAAGGAGATCTGGATACGGCGTTTGTTTGTCTGTCGGAGCAAATCCGTATCTGGGATAAAATGCAGGAACGCCCAGTACGAATACGGCATCTGTTTTAACGGATTTGAGATGTTCAATGCTGGTCTCCATCAATTCCTTGCCAACGCCTTGCCCCTGATAGTTGGGCAACACACCACAAGGTGCCAAAAGGCAACATTTTGCGTCTGGTTGGTCCTGAAAGAGAAACGGTGTGAACAGAACATTGCCGACGATTTTACCATCGCGTCTGGCACTTGTTGAAATTGTATCCGGCAGCCCGAGGAAGTCTCTCGCGAGCCGAGCAACCTCAGGTCCTTCTGCTTCGCCAAAGGCTAATCGGTGTACATTCATGATGGATTCGAAATCTTTGCGGTCCATTGTTCTTCCTATCTTTGATTCATTTGCGCGCGCACGGATCTGACGCCCAACGCGGATGCGCGGTACGGGCGTCCGTTCTTCGAGTGGATGAAGCCCCCTTTCAGAAGCCGCTGGAATATGCTGAGAGCGCAGTCGGTCAATACGTGGCCGTCGCGCGTGTAGCAGGTAACGTCGTGTACCTTACCATTTGCATGACGCTCATGATGGATGGATCCGCCAAGGGCGAGTACATGCAAAACACGCTGCTCGTGTTTTGAGATATTCATTGGGATGTCTCGATTTTACGAAAGTGCAGAATTAGGCCCACTCAACGCAGCGTGTGAGTGCACCTATCATTGGCAATGTTCCTGAAATTGGTCGCCAGGAACGGGCGTTAGGCCCGGGACTCTTTCATAAAATCTCCAAGAAATGAGGCGGAATGCCTCAAGTAAACGTCATTTAGCCATCGAGACTCTAATCGTCAAGCTGCATCTAGGAATGATGAATCCGAGATGAAAGCCAACATTCTCGGTGGTGCAGCAATACGGTAGGATTGGGATAGATGCTGACGCTAAGTGTCAAGAGAAGTACTAGATTAAACGGGCAGTAGTTCACGGCCCAAAGCTGCCGTTCA
>JBCCEO010000876.1:0-3243 GCA_039030255.1 Planctomycetota bacterium
AAATCTGCTCAGGAAGGTACGCTACGCACGGCTGCACGTTGCAATGATTCGTACGTGCATGGTTCACGCGTCTATTATTTTGGCACCGACTGTAGTCTCACGAACCGATCACCTCACAAGATATACATTCCTTTAGAACCTACAATAAACAATTTGAATTTAGCACGATCATCCTGCTGATCACTTCAGGGGTCGCCATCTTTAGCGTGCAACTTTATCGCTACGTGGTTTTCGAATTATATGATCGTGGATTTAGAATTCTCACGCCCGACAATCGGCACGGAACTGTGCTATGGATTGTCTGCCACGTGCTCATGGCGATTCTGATTTGTTTTATGATCCGCAAGTTGGGAATCTGTCTTGAACGCAGTCCGAAAAAAGATCAAGAGAAGCATCAAGCGGACTCGCTTGAATCTGTCGGGAACACATCCGATTAAACAGCTTGATCGCTGGCCATTCGTTTAAAATATTAGGTGGGCAGCCCTCGAAAAACCCGAGCAAAATCGAGAAACCTGATGACGTGGAATAAGTTTCGCCTGACTGGGTACGCGGTGCTTGGATTCTGCTTTTTGCTCAGTGCTACTGTCTTATTCTTTCGCGAATTTCAGTTAATATGGCCGATCCTGCTATCCGGCACGCTGTTCAAGCTCTGGTTCATGACCGACATCGTGATGATCACACGGCAAGGCAGGCAGAACGCAACGGCATGTTCTGGAAAAACGCCAAGAAAGAAGCCGCGTTCGGCGACAAGATAGCAACAATCGTTTGCTTTAACCGACTGGTTTACGACAGCCGCAGAGTCAATTGTTCTAGCGATTGTCCAAGCTGCCCTAGATGCGAGCGATGACTCAAGAGGCAGGATTCCGTGCACCGTCTCATGCTCCTAGCGGTCGACGAATGCATCCGTGCAATGCACGGAATCTCTGTTCGTTGCGAAAAGAGCCCCTCCTGGGTTCGACTCTCTCTGCGGAATCAATTCAAAAACTAAGCTGCAGCTTTGTTGAGTCCGCTTGCAGCGCCTACTTGTTCTTCGATCCCTTCGATGAATTCTTCAAAGATCCGAACATCCAATGCACTTGCAGCGTTGCTCTCAGGATGGAACTGCGTTGCAATCGCGAACCAATCCACCATTTCAGACTCCATCGCCTCGACGATTCCGTCCTGGCATCGCGCGGTAACACGAAATCCTTGAGCCACTTCATCGACGGCCATATGGTGCCGACTGGTAACCCGAATTTCGCCTTCACCATACGTGCGGCCGATCACTGAGTCGGATTCGGCAATGATTAATGAATGACGATGCTGTGCATCTTGATTGTCACGGTGTGGAAGAGCTTCAGGGCAGTCGATCGGAATGTGCAGGAAGAGATTTCCTCCGCACATGACATTCAGTAGCTGCATTCCAGCGCCAATGGCTAGAACTGGCATGCGTCGTTCGATAACTTCGAAGGCCAAGCGACGGTCGAAGTGTTCGCGACGAGGCTCCATAAGTTTGTTGGAAGGATGGACCATGAATCCATCGTTGCGTGGGTCGAGATCTCCACCGCCAATGAAGACAACTCCATCAAGATGGTCGAGCAACTGACGAAGCCCATCGTCGTCCATCATGGGCGGAAGCAGAACAGGAATTGCGCCGGCGTTGGCTATCGAATCAAAATAGCCTGCCGCGGTGTAAGCAAATGCCGGCTGATTGTGCTGAGCATTCTTAAAGTCCGTGTTAATACCAATAATTGGCTTTGTCATCTGATAAATCCTTCGTCAGACCTGAGGGGAAAGAATAATCTTCCGCTACTTACCACCGTCCCTAAGGAATTGGCGAGCCATCATGGCTTCGTTTAGATACTCAAATAGTAAGAAGTCGTTCACGTCGATTTGCGTTCCCTGCAAAATGAATCCCGCCGAATACTAAGCCAACGAATCAGGTAGGGCGGCGAGGATCATTTCGAGTGCGATCAATTTTCGCTTTCCATGCGAAAACCAAAAAGTTCGGTGAGCAGAAGATGTGGGAGGTGATTGACAACCCTTGCCAACCGTCATGCTCATGAAATTACCTTGAATCCAATTCGCGTCAACCAATTACTAGATTTTGAGTCAGTTTAAACAGAAAAACACTAGGTAATGTGCTAGCAAAAGAAAGCCGCCTGCACTCTCTGTAACTGCTGCTTCTCCAAAGCAGCTACAAAAATCCAGTATCCGCCAATGTTCGGTTTTCAGAGAAATGAAAGCAGCTCAAGCTCTTCTCTACATAAATACTATATCGAGAAGTCCAGTCAGCTCGCATAGCAATTAATGCCTTGAAGCTACGGAATCCTAGCCGAGGCCGTCAAAGTCCTTGCGGTCTCGCAGCTGATAAAACAAGGCGCGTTTCTGTTTGGGCAATGAATAATCGAAGCCCAGCCGCTGCAAGAAATCTTCCGAAGAGCTAATCGCCATAACTTCCATCACGCCACGTTGATTGGCCAAGTCAATGCACTTCCCAACAAGAATGCCACCAAGACCGTGCGAACGATGCGCATCGGAGACCGCCAAGCATTGGATCTCAGAGAGTTTTTTAGAATAGATCTCAATGGCGCAAAATCCAACGATTTCCGGTACTTCTCCTTGCTGTGCATGATATACCGCAACAAATCCTGTTGGCAACAGTGCAGCTGTCTCCACTTCCGAGCGGCGCAGCAACAATTCCTGATCAATGTAGGGCTGAAGAAGGCTGACCACGCCCACTAAATCATCCGCTGAGGCGGGACGCACAACGTACTCAGGCGGCAATTCCATAACCTCTTTTTCTGACGGAGAATCATTCATGATTGCCTGCAACAATAGTCGCGAAAGATCGATTCGAAAGCGTCAGCACCAAGAGCCAACTCGGCTAGTTCGATAAATTCGTCTGGCCGATGCGCCTGTTCAATGCTCCCCGGACCAATGACCAGCATGTCGTTCAATTCTTGCAAGAAACATCCGTCCGTTGCATAGCAAACGGCTTTCGCTTCCGATTGACCAAGTAATTGCAGTATTCGCTTGACAGCATCGCCTTCGGCTGGTGTGTGCACTGGATGCATCGTCGGAATCTGATGTAACTCTAGCTCCAATTCTTGGGCTTTCTGCAAAACTTCTTCCACAATTGCCTCCCAAGGAGTCTGCGGCATCGGTCTCAGGAAGAATTTCACGCTGGCCCTGCCAACCGTAATATTGCTTGCAGCAGGTTTATTCTCAATAACCAAGTTGAGAGTCATCGTTGGCGGCGAG
>JBCCEO010000877.1:0-3237 GCA_039030255.1 Planctomycetota bacterium
TCTCCAACAGCAACTCGTTTTGTGACAGAAATTCTCACAGAAAGTCACAGAGGCCGTCTTTTCAAGCCTTTTTGATGCGGAGTCTTCAGGGCGAAACGCATCATGCCTGCGCTTATTTGGCTTTTCCAGCTGCCCATTTGATCGCTTCAATGATGTGCTGGCGGCCGAATTTGGTGTCCAAGGATCGCACATCATGCCCAAGCTCGGTGTAAAAGAACCGACCGCCCTCGTTTTCATGAAGCCAGGCAATCGGATGGTCCTTGCCCATCGCTTTTCCGCCACGCGTCTTGAAGTAGTCGCGGACCGGCTCAAAAGTGCTCTCGTCGACCCGCAGTAAAACTTTGAAGCCTGGCAAGTCAGTTACGGCTCTGGTGTGATTGGTCCAATCGGCCTGGTACGTAAATCGTTCCCCATGCCCTTTCACTGTCGGATGATCTTTCATGGTCGGTTCAACTACAACCATCGCCTCTAGAAACTCCGAATCGCTATTAAAGTCACAGCCTCCGAGCTTGGTGATCCATTCCCATTCGGTTTGATGTACAAGAGCCGCGTGCAAGGCTACGATGCCGCCGCCCGCTCGATACCAGTCACGGATTTTGTTGCGCTGCTGCTCGTCAAACAACTTTGTGAGCTCATTCGAGTTATTGAGGATCAATACGTCGTAGCGATCCAACAACTTCAAATCTTTAGGACTCTCCGTCACATCTATTTGCATTTTCGTTTCGTCGGCCAAGCGTGCCAGCCAACCACTAACGGCCGCAGTCTCCGGGTGGCGGTACCAGCCTGTGCCAGCAAACACGAGTACGCTACCAATCCTAGTCGGACTACGATCTGGTTTTTTCTCCTCGCCGTCATGAGCTGCGAGAGGACGAACGACGAGCAGGCACAGCATTGCGAATGCAACGAAAGAAGTTCGCGAAATGAACATAAGAAGTAACTTCCAGCGAGACGAAACGAGTGGTCGGATTCGATTGTAACTCAAACTGGAAGTACAATTCGCGATTTGTGCTTTCCGAATCCAAAGCCGCTCCCACTTCTCGATATTCATCAGCCGCTTAGCGCCAGCCTAAGTTTCCTAGGTCTTGGGTTGTGGGGTTAGGTCAAGCCAGTCTGTTCAAACGTCATTCTCAACCTGAACCGAGTCAACTTGCAATAACAACGAAGAGCCGCAGGCTGGCGTCAAGCGGCTGATTCCGGCCCTCGTCTGTTGCAAACAGCAGAAAAACGGGCGGATTAACTTCCTTAGGGTAATTTGCGTCCATTCCCTCCTAGCGCTCTTAATCTTAGAATAGCTACTTCGCAAAGGGTGCGAATAACCCTTGTAAAGTCGCACCAATGGGCAGTAGCGAGCCCGGAATCCCCCGCCACCATTCCCACTTAACTTCGGGAATCGCCCCGCTCCATTCGACTATTTGAGGTTTATTACTTATGGCTGCTTCGACCTCCACTCTCGCGGAAAAACTTCATGAGTACCCTCAACAAGAGGTGATCGACGGAAGCGGCGGCGCAGCGGCTGCAATTTTGGAAGATTGCCTGAATAAGAACGGCGGCGTGCTGCAGCTAACTCATCGTTACGCCGGACGAACATTTTGTACTCCGGGTAAGCGTCTTCGGCTCGACGCAGAGTCCTACTACCCGAACTACATGAACGGTACAGGTCTGGATGAGCTTTGGATGTGTTGCACCGTTCCAATCGTGACTGGAGTCATTGACACTCGCACGAACAAAGCTCCATTTCGCGAAGGCGAAGCACACGTTTTGACTCCCGATGGCCAAGTAATCTCACTCCAGGATTTGATCGCCTCCAATCCTGAAGCCATCATCGGGGAGAAGATTACAGCCTTTGCAAAGGAACTCTACGGAGATCCGACTTGGCCAATCGTCTCCAAAAAGTTTGACAATCTGAATCCCATCCCACACCACCTGCATTGGTCCAAGTGGGAAGTCTACGACATCAACTCCTTTGACAATCCCGGCGTTAGTCCGTCGCACTATCACACCACGGCAATGGGACTGTATCCCTTCGTAACCAAGGATCAATTCCTAGCTTGCATGAAACGTTTTGGGCAAGGCGAATACAACGAAGTTCGACACTTATCGCCGCACGTCATGATGCATCTGGACAACGGATTCGTGATGCCAAACGGCGTACTGCACTCTCCAACGGATCTTTGCACGCACGAGCTCCATGTCACCATGGACGAGCACTTCTTGGCCGAAGATCTGACGCTAGATGGTCGCATCGGAGCTGCGGACGCCTTTTACGCTTGCCGCGAAGAAGACTATCCGAAGGACAAGCACGAAGACTGGGAATACTTGGTCGAGACCTTTGACTTCGCGGCCAATCAAGATCCCGATTTCGTTTTGAAGAACAAGCGTCCCGCAATCACAGCTGAGGAATTCGCCAGCGAAGGTGTTGACGCCAAGTGGATCGTGTATGGTGATTTCCTCGGTGATCAAAAGTGTTCGATTCTTCGATTGACCTTGGAGCCGGGCGCTAAGACTCAATTCTGCCCGGAATGCCCCACGCTATTTCATACCAATGGGGGAAGCGGTCGAGTTGGAAAGCTCGAAATTCGCTACCACCAAGACATGATCCTTGGCGAGCTTTATCCTGAGATCGGATTCATCACGCAATCCGCACTTTCCAACGGCGGCGTGGAGATCGAGAACACAGGCTCTGAGCCGCTCGTCTTAACCTTCGACTTCCCGCAGAACGCACATTCCAAGACTCCGGGTGTTTAACCGAAGCTGAAAGAAATCCAGCCTCACCTCTTTCAACGATGCAACACGCATTGCTCGTGCTAAAAAGCTGCTGCTGCGGAACGCGACGGCAAAGCAATGGTGTTTGCGCTAGGCTAGGCACTCTAATTCCTTGCCCTTTTTTAATCTCGCAGTTAGTCTGGGGCCGGATTCGGTGAGCGAACACGTGGCCCTTGAGACAGGAGTTTTCTCGCCGCCAGACTGAAAACGACTGGAAACTGTTGATGAATCGAACCCCTCTCCTCTCCATTCTTCTCCTCGTCTTTGCACCTAGCAACGTATTTGCCGAAGTCATTTTTGATGACTCCTTTGCTGGAACTGCGGATGGCCCAATTGCAAACCAGGCCGATTGGTCTGGACAACCCAACTGGACGATCTCCGGAGGCAAAGCGACTACTCCAGGAACGGCATTTCATCGAGCTCAGCGATTCGCTGGTTTTCGAGTCGAAGACAACGAAGCGGTTCGCATCACCA
>JBCCEO010000878.1:0-3228 GCA_039030255.1 Planctomycetota bacterium
ACCAAGCCGAGTTGTTGCTCAGCGGATTGACCAGAAGCTTCTGGCATTAGTGTTTGAGCCAGGATGAGTAAGAAAGCGAGAGGCTTGAGCGACATATGGATTTGCATGGGCGGGGGTCTGTGGGGATTTGAGGAGCCGGCGCCTGCGGCTAGGCGTTAAACAAAACGGCGACTAAGGCTGGGCGTTAAACGAAGTATGGTCCAACAATCGTGGGATAAGCTTCTAGCTTGTCGACATGCAGTTTGTACAACTAGGGCGCTATGCTACCGGATTCGTGACCTCATCCACTACGGGAAGGGAATCACGATTCGTTTTTGATCGGTGGGATTCTCTTTCAGCCAAGTGCGTATGTGCTCGACAATTTTAGGGTGCTTCTCAGATTCGTCCGTACGCTCTTCCAAGTGATTCTCTACTGCGTGGTTGAACAGAAGCATAGAACTACCATCTGCGGGAATCACGGCTTTGAATCGACCACAACGAATAAAATGCTTCCAGCGTCGTTCTTCCGGAACTTTGGTTCTCAGCTGTTCTACGATAGATTTCCGTTTCGGATCGTTAATCAGATTCTTCCATTCGTTCGGATCTATCGTTCGATCGTAGAGTTCCGCGCTGCCATCAAAATACTGAATGTATCGCCAGCGGTTGGTGGTGATCGCGTGATTGCCGCGACCAAAGGTAGTCACCGTATGATCGGCCCACTCTGAACTCGGGTCTTGAACCAACGGAAGCAAGCTTGTTCCTTCCAAATCATCGCTAGGCTTGAGCCCAGCCATCTCGGCCACGGTAGGAAAAAGGTCCAGCAGATTTACAGGGCGATTACATTTACTTCCAGCTTCGAATCCAACTGGCCGAGCTGAGTGCGGAGGCACGATCAACAATGGAACGCGCGTCGCACGGAACCAGCCAGTCGCTTTTCCCCAGTGCTCTTTTTCACCTAGATGCCATCCGTGGTCAGACCAGAGAATGATCCAGGTGTTGTCTGCGTGCTCACTATTCTCGAGGTCCTTCATGAGACCGCCGAGCAAGTGATCTACAAAAGTCACCGTGGCCATGTAGCTGGAAACCGCATTCTGCCACTCGCCGTACTTGAGGACCGTAGCGTGCGTGCCCGAAGTCGTTGGAATCAAAGCATAGTCTCGACCAGCCTCCGAAAGATCTGCCAAGTCATGCTTCAGATGCGGTGGCAAGACCGTGGACTCCGGCGGGTACATATCGTGAAAGCGTTTGGGGGCATAAAGCGGTTGGTGTGGCAGATGAATACCCACGCCGAGAAAGAAGGGTTTTTCATAAGACTTGTTCAGCTTCTCGCGACACCAGTTGACCACTGCTGCATCGCGAAACTTCTCATCGAGGATGTCGAGCGGCCCCCAATCGAAAGTGTGCGTGTCTTTCCAAATGCGATCCGCAGGCATGCCATTGCGAGGAAAGGTGATGACTTTGTCGCCAACTCTCCATTCGTAGGTCGGCGTTTGCCTAGAACTCAGGATCGCTTCTTTGGGCCAAGGCTTTGGAGCACTCTTGGCGTATTCATGAAAGGCGCCTTGGGGAAAGCTCGTGTCTCCGTGAAACAGCTTGCCGGCTCCCATGGTGTGGTAGCCATGCCGCACCAAGAACTCAGGCATCGACTCCGTGTTGGGCAAGCGTTTCGGATAGTTTGCGTTGTTCGAATAAACGCCAGTCGTCCACGGTCTTTTGCCCGACATGATGGCAGCACGCGATGGCCCGCAGACCGGAGCAGCGCAATGTGCATTGGTGAAAAGCACTCCTCGGCCTGCCAACGCATCGATGTTCGGCGTTTTGACTTGCGGATGTCCTTCGAGACAACCGATCCAGTCATTCAGATCATCAATTGCGATGAAGAGAATGTTAGGACGCTCGCCCGCGACTACTTCACGTGACAGTAGAACAGCTACCGGCAGGCATACCCAAAAACAAAGCTTCGAGCAAAATAAGGCGATACTACCCCTTGTATTCAAAATCACCGATGCGCACCTGCGTTCAAGTAGTCAATCTGATCCTTTCCCTAAGTCTAGCAGGTCGGGAACACAAATGCGGAAACAGCTCTGCAACGTTCAGCACAGTGAATCGTTGAGTATTCGAATGGGACGAATGACTGCAGTGTTGGCCTAGCTGTATTTCCTTCTTCGCATACCAGCGGCGACCAATGCAAACCCAGCAAAAATGCAGCAAGTTGACGGCTCAGGTACAGCTGCGGTGCTTGTCGAATCAAAAGTGATATCATCCAGCGCGAAGTCATTCCCAGAGAAGGCGGTAGTGGTGTTTATCAATGAAATCAAAGCGGTGGTGGCCGTTCCTGAGCTCCAGGTTCGAACTGTTTGCTCCCATACACCGTTTGTACCGGGGGTTGCGAAGCCTGCTCCGACGTCAACCGAATTGATCTGCAACTGAAGTCCGGCCGGGCTAAACCAACTGGACGTCCAGACTCCGAACTCGTAGGTTTGTCCCTGACTTACATTGACCATTTGGGACCAAACCGCTGTATTGGGAGAAGTCGATCCGTTCGCCGCCAACATCAATCCGCTTCCCGTAGTGTGGTCTCCGTACGAAGCAGCACTGCCATGCGAAAGTCTCGGGCTCGTCACGATATCGTAAGTCGATGCGGGGACAATATTGCCAGGCGAGAATGTGAAATCGCTGGTAAAACCGGTGTTTCCGCTTTCAAAGTCCCCGTTCAAAATCAGGCCCGCCCTTGCCGACCGCCCCGGACAGAATGAAAAAAGAGCCAAAGCAAGGAGTGGGAAAATAAATCGCATGGTGAAATTCCGTGAAGCTTACAGTAAAGAAAACAATGGCCACTAGCGGGGCCATTGATCTCGTTACCCAGAATGTCGCGGAAACTTGCGCGAGAATCTCAGTTCTTTTCTGACGGGGTCAATTAGCTTCAGAGAATGGCGCCTCTGATTGACGTAAGATATTGTGCATTGCCAACTCATCATTGGAGCAACCCTTGCGATTTCAAGTCAAAGATCTCCTCGCAGTTACCGCAGTGGCGGCATTACTGCTTCTTTTGGTGCGAGGATATGCTCAGGTTCGGCAACAGCATATGGAAATTGCGCGAGGCCGGGAACGCTTAGCGGTCGCCGAACAAGAGCTGGCGATTGCAAAGGCGAATCCTCTCGGATCTTTTCGTAGGACTTCAGGGCACTTGCGTGAATCCTTTCAACTTCATGCAAGTAGTCCAATTGGGCGTCGACACCATGAAGATTC
>JBCCEO010000879.1:0-3225 GCA_039030255.1 Planctomycetota bacterium
ATCAGCCTTGTAAAACTCGTCAAGGGCGAAGGGGCTACCCGTCGAACAAAGCCAATCCCTTTCAATTGTTTTGGAGAAACGGCGATTGTGGACGGCAACTGGAAACTCCTCCAAGTAGGAAAAGGAAAGAACGCCAAGAAACAGAAATATGAACTTTATGACTTGAAGAGCGATCCGAAGGAAAGCAACAACTTGTTCGCTGCGAAAACCGAAGTAGCTATGCGCATGCAGGCTTATATGCGTGATTGGTTGGACAGCTTGGAGCGAAGTCAAAAAGGATTAGATTATCCCGAGCAGGAAGTTCGTAGCGGCGAGCCACAACCACGTTTTTGGATGGACGTGAAAGAATACGAACCCTACTTTGATGCGTGGCGACAAAGGCCAGAATACCGGTCAAGATTGAAAGACAAATAGATGCCCTATAACATCCGTTTCCTATGAGCTAGAATAACGCAGGGACATCGCAACACCACATTGGGTCAATAACTGAAAATGACGATTCGAGCGAATTTTCAAACGAACTATCTCTATCGCTATCTCATCATGGCAGCAGTATGCCTCGGCGGAGCCGCTTGGTTTGCCTACGATGGCTTTATCGGTTACCCCGCCGATCTTCCAGCTTCTGAAGCCTACGCGAAAATTCGTGAGATTGAGGACGCTGACGTCCGTGCGGCGCAGTGGAAAGAAATCGTCGAAGAAAACGGTTGGGAAAAGGCCGTTCCTGAGAAAACTCCCGGTGAGATTCGTGCTGATATCCAAGGGCAGTACATCTACGGCGCTGTGGCATTGTTGGCCGGAATTCCAGCACTGCTCTATTTCTTCAATTGCAGAGGAACTTGGATCGAGTCGACCGAGAAGGGCCTCAAATCGAGCTGGGGACAAGAGTTTGATTTTTCGACCGTGACACAGCTCGACAAGAAACGGTGGGCAAAAAAAGGAATCGCGCGTGCAACGTATTCGCAAGATGGACAAACCAAAGTGTTTGTTTTTGATGACTTCAAATACGATCGCGATGAACTAGGGAAAATCCTCCGTCAGCTGGAAGCAACCGTGCCACGCGAAGCTATAACCGGGGGCCCCACTGAATTGGAGACGGATGCGGAAAGGGAGCTGAATGAGGAGGAAAGTGAGTCTGAGGTAGACGGTGGGAGTGAAGGGAATTCATAGAATGCAAGCTCGGGTAGGCTGGCAAATGTACTGTAACCCCTTTGGGGACCGTCCGTTCCATTTTCGCGACCCGCAATTTTCGCCTAAACTGCGCCAATCCACAGATTTGACGAGGACAGGGGCTTTAGATCGACTTAAGCTCTGATTGTTCAGTATTTTTACTCTAGGACAACTTTGGAGGTTCCTACCATGTCTGGATCAAAACGTGTTGCCATGGCTCTGGCTGCCATGCTTTGCTTTTCAATCGTAGCTGCTGCACCTAGTACAGCTGATGCTGGCTGTAACGATTGCTGCACAACCTGCTGTACTCCACCGCCCCCACCACCAGTATTGGTCAAATGGTGCGTTGTGGATCCTTGCGATCCTTGCATCAAGCACGAAGTTAGCGCTTGCTTGCCAGCTTGCTGCCAATGCCAAACACCATGCTTGGCAGGATGGAAAAAGGGCTTTTTGGGTCGCAAGATCCTTTGCTACAAATTCCCATGTGGTGAAAGCGTTGAGGTTGTCTTGACCAAGCGCGGTGCAAAGGCTCGCTAATTCTTGCCGCAAGGCAAAATGCAAAAAAGAAAAGCGCTATGAATCGAAAGCCAGGGGGTTGCTCTGGCTTTTTTGCTGCGCACCTCCAGCGTTAGCGGACGGTTAGCGCAATGATCAAGACTACGGTTCCAAAGGCCCAAAAGAGCGTGAAAATTCCGCCGCAACCAATGCCGACCCAGGCGTGGAAGGCCCCTTTGATCACCGGATTCCGTTTTCGATCACGCAGCCCCATAAGCCCGAGTACAAAAGCTGCGATGCCAAGCGGCAAACCGATGAATGGAAAGCCACTTAAGATTCCGAGATAGTAGGCGATCAAAGCCCGCGGATTCTTATACGGAATGATTCCACCCGTTTCGTCACCGCGATTCTCCGGCGGAATTGGGGCCATTTGCACATTGTGAATCGGAGCCTGATTGACTGCGTAAGGATTCGATTGCTGCTGTTTCGCACTGGCGTCCAAATACTCATTTGGATCCGCAGTCTGGGCCTGGTTTGAAAGTGGCGCTTGGCAGGCCGGACAGTACTGGCTATTGTCCGCGATTAACGTATTACAAAAAGGGCATTGCATAGTGAGCTGTGACCTATCCTATTTCAATTTGCGCATTCTGGCGGCTTCGGTATCGCCAACTATCTTCTGGCCGACATTATCTCGACTTGGTCGGAAACTCAAAAGTCGACTTGTTGTTGCACATCCACTTTCCATGTCAACGTGATCGTCCAGTTACCGAAAGGTTAATCGTGGGAACTTTTGGGTCGCTGGCCATGATTTGGTAGTTCCATTGCAGTGGTTCATCACTTGCAATTGCTTTTGTCGAAGCATTCGGCAATCGCAAGCTCCATTGAACGACTATCGTTTGCTTTGATTTTTCGGCAATAGTGAAGTCACACGGACCAGCAATTTCGGATGTTCATCCAAGGCCGCTGGCATAGATACGAATTGGAGTGGGGCTAGAATTTACAAGCTCGAATTCGCAAGTTCCTGATGTTCCGACCGACACAGTTCCAATGTCAATACGACTCTTCGTTGCAGCGATCGATGGTCCTGCGATCGGGCGAAAGTACACGACAACAATTGCGAAGAAAGCCGTAAGCACTAGTAGGGATCGAATGCGAAATTGTCTTGCATATCGTAGCATGTGTTAGTTCCGTCGAACCGGCAGCTACCGAATTAGCGGCTGATGTTAGTTTACTATAGTTGTCTTACGGCGATCGGGCAATCTTCAGTCGGCAAGATCGTATTGATGCATCGCAGGTTATGCATATTCGATAGTCACACCTACTAAACGCTTCTCGGTAGGTAGCTTTAGATTTGGGAAATGATTTTCATCAGGCGACAGCATGACGAGTCCCGCCTCGATCGCAGTTTGTATTATTCAATCCGGCTAAAAAATCCGAACGATTCAAAAATTTGTCGTCAGGCAAAAATCAGACTGTAGAGCCCAGAGATCAGCACGGCAATGGAGAGCAGTAGTAAGCCAATCCCACCAAAGAAGAGAATGTAACCCTTCAGCACCGCGGAAC
>JBCCEO010000880.1:0-3220 GCA_039030255.1 Planctomycetota bacterium
CTTGAGACTATCACAATAGTATGGTATGTGAGAACAGATCAATCAGGATGTGCTGTGGTACTATATCACAGAGGGAGAACCGGCTGAGCACCAAGTAGACTTCGCTGTAGCCATGCAGCGGATGCGTGATTTGCGAGCCCACATTAGCCCTGCCGACTCGGCGAAACGCTTCAAGGACTTGGGAGTCGACGTGTACTTTGGACAAGCTGCGTTCGACAGCTCCAGCCACGTTGAAGTAATCCAAACAGACGGAAACTCCTGCAAGTTGGAATTTAAGAAAGCAGTTATCGCAACCGGAGCAAGAGCGTCCGCACCTCCGATTGAAGGCCTAGAACAAGTCGACTACTTGACTAATGAAACACTTTTTTCGTTGACAGAACTACCGCAGAAGTTGGCGGTGATCGGCAGTGGCCCCATCGGATGTGAAATGGCTCAGGCCTTCGCCCGGTTTGGCAGCCAAGTCACCTTGCTGGAGCGCGGTGTGCGGATTCTTCCGCGCGAATCCCCCAAGGCGTCAGCGGCGGTTGCGAAACAATTTGAACGGGATGGGATCCATCAAGTTCTAAACGCGGCCGACTTGCGCGTCAGTCGAACAGCAAACGGACAAATTGAAATCAACGTCACGCAAAATGAAGTTAAAGAATCCGTCCAAGTCGACCAAGTGCTTGTTGCCGTAGGTCGCGCTCCCAATATCGATGGTTTGAACCTGGATGCGGTCAACGTTCAGAACGACCGTGATGGAATTGCAGTGAACGATTTCCTGCAAACGACAAACTCCAATATATACGCGGCCGGCGACATCTGCTCAAAGTTCAAATTCACTCATTCAGCCGATTTCATGGCCCGCATTGTGATTCAGAATACACTCTTCGCGTTAGGACCACTCGGACGTCGCAAGTTTAGTGATCTGATCATTCCTTGGGCCACGTACACTTCTCCCGAGGTGGCCCACGTTGGACTCTATGAGCACGAAGCAAAAAACTCTGGAATTGAGTTCGATGTCTATCGGCAGGATTTTTCGCACTTGGACCGCGCCATCTTAGAAGGCCAAGAGGCTGGCTTCGCCGAGATTCTGACCGTCAAAGGCAGCGACAAAATTCTTGGAGCCACCATCGTTGCCGAACACGCGGGTGATTTGATTTCACAGATTACATTGGCGATGAAGGAACGCATCGGCCTCGGGAAAATCGCCTCCGTTATCCATCCTTATCCGACTCAAGCCGAAGCCATTCGGAAACTCGGCGATCAATTCAATCGTACCAAGCTTACGTCTTTCAACAAGACTGTGCTCGGTATTCTACGTACGCTAAATGTTGGCAAATAGCTCGAGCGTTGCCGCCTGCTGTCGGGCCCCCGTTGGTCATAGTTAATCGGATCGCGGTTTGTGAACCAATTCCTTCGCGAAGGCGCCGTTCGCGCATTAGGCTGATTACACAGCTGCAATCTTGCGTCCCCATTCCTGCTAAAATGCGGGAGCCAACGTGAACACGGACCCAAGAAATTGAGCTATGAACTCCCTGCAAACTTTCAAAATCCTGTGGCTTCCTTTCCTTGTATTGAATTTTCATATCTTTGCTACGGAGAATTCGAGAGCGCAGACAAACGGCTCGCAATCAAGTCACCGGCCCAATGTACTATTCATTGCGATGGATGATCTCAATGATTGGATTGGCTGCTTAGGAGGCAACCCGCAGAGCATTACACCCAATCTGGATCGGCTTGCAGCAAGCGGCATGCTTTTCTCCAACGCGCACTGCCCAGCTCCAGCCTGCAATCCATGCCGTTCCGCTATTTTTACGGGGCGAGCTCCCAATTCTTCGGGCCTGTATGACAACCGACAGCAGATGCGCGAAGTCATGCCCGAAGAGGTATTGATTCCTCAGTATCTTCGGAATCATGGTTACTATGCTGCCGGGTCCGGCAAAATGTTGCACTATTTCATTGATGCAAAATCTTGGGATGAATACTTTCCAAAGGCTGAATCGGAGGATCCGTTTCCGCCAACGCATTATCCAGAAAATCGTCCCGTCAATTTACCACGTGGCGGCCCCTGGCAGTACGTTGAGACGGACTGGGCTGCTTTGGACGTGACAGATGAGGAGTTTGGCGGCGATTGGTCGGTCAGCAAATGGATCGGCGAGCAACTCGCCAAAGAACACAGCAAGCCATTCTTCCTGGCTTGTGGACTCTATCGACCTCATGAACCTTGGTTTGTGCCCAAGAAATACTTTGGGCCATTTCCGCTGGACAAGATCCAACTGCCGCCTGGGTATTTGGAAGACGACCTCGATGACGTTCCAGACGCTGGAGTGCGGATGGCAAAGAACCGTTACTTTGCACACATTTTGGAGCAGGATCAATGGAAGCAAGGCATTCAAGGCTACTTGGCTTCCATTCACTTTGCGGATGCCATGCTCGGCAGAGTTCTCGATGCGCTGGACGCCGGGCCAAATGCCAAGAACACCATCGTCGTTCTTTGGTCCGATCATGGTTGGCAGCTGGGCGAAAAGCAACATTGGCAAAAGTACACGCCTTGGCGTGGAGTCACGCGCGTGCCCTTGATGGTCAGAATCCCGAAGAACGCTTGCATCAATCTCGAGCAAGGAACAGATCCTGGCAGCGTGTGCACTCAGCCCGTCAATCTACTCAGTCTATTCCCAACCTTAACGGAACTCTGCGACCTGCCGGCTAGCGAGATTCATGACGGCCCCTCGCTCCTTCCGCTACTGCAAGACGCCAGTGCCGATTGGCCCCACGTTTCGGTCACTTATCTCAACAAACCGAACGCCTATGCGATCAGCGGCAAGTCTCAGCGTTATATTCACTATGCAGATGGGAGTGAAGAACTCTACGCGATCGATCAAGATCCCTTTGAATGGAAAAACCTCGCGACTGATCAAGAACACCAAAAAGCACTCGAAACTTTTCGGCGCCTCGCGCCGCAGGAGTTTGCTCCGCGCGTCGAACCCTCTGTCGACTCTTTGATCAAATTAGAGTGGCAAACTTTGGGCGACCAAGAAGAAGCACCTCCGTCTCAGCCGGATGGCAATCCTTTTCCCGTCTACTTTACGAACAAGGGGAAAAATGCGGTCGAGCTTTTCTGGATGGACCGCCAGGGACAAACCAAGTCCTACGGTGAAATTGCTGCCGGCGATCAAAAGCAGCAACGAACGCGTCCCGGCGCCGTGTGGATGTTGCAAGATACTACGACCGGCAAACC
>JBCCEO010000881.1:0-3217 GCA_039030255.1 Planctomycetota bacterium
CACGGTGTCGCTTAAGCGGAGTTACAAGGTCGATGACAAGTGGAACGACTCGACAATCAGCCTTGGCAATGAAGACCTGTTGCCGATGGCTCGTTTGCTTGAACGTGGTAACGATGCCATCGACGACTTGTACGCATCGGGAGAATTTGGTTCGGACGATGTAAAGGCGGAATCGCCGGGAAGCATGGAAGACGTTCCATTCTAGTTTTCGCGGCTCCGATCTCCTTCGCCTCCATTTCTACCGGGGGCTTCTTCATGTTAACTTGCGTCTTAATGAAACGGCCGCAATGCGACAACCAAACCCCTTGAGGAAATCCAGCCCTCGCTGCTCTAAAGTGTACTTTGGCGAGGCCACATGGAGTTTTATAACATGGCACTGAGAATCCCATGGGGACGAGCTTCCAGTTCGGTCGCAGAATGCGACATGTTTGTCCCGATCGTACGCTGGTTCGCATCACGAGATCAGGTTTACAGGCGGCTTGATACTGCAAGAATGCGAGCTGCATTCGATGTGTCTTCGCCTTCAAGCTCACGCACCGATATTTTGTCTGGGCTTTCCGACGAAACGAGATTTAGCCACGCCGTCCTTCATCACGAACAGGACCATCTCCGACGGCAGCTAAGCACTACCTACGGATTTCTTCAGCGCCACATCGTTGGAAATATCCTCTCGCTGTTTGCGCCGATACTTGAGCCACTTCAGGCGTTTTCCAAACCATTTGCTTTTCCCGTCGTAACTGACTTTTTACGAGAAAGGAC
Organism: Planctomycetota bacterium; assembly: GCA_039030255.1. Taxonomy (GTDB): domain Bacteria; phylum Planctomycetota; class Planctomycetia; order Pirellulales; family Pirellulaceae; genus Aureliella. Next base: position 760 of record JBCCEO010000881.1, read on the forward strand.
CGCTCCGGTCGGAAAGGCAGCTTGGAAAAAGGTATACGGCTCTTGCTCAGAGCAAGAGAAATCTATCTGGACCGCTTTCGCATATCTTATGATTCTAAATTACCTTGAACACGAGCGACCGCGTGGCAACCTCGCCAAGAGGCTAACGAGTGCCTTGGAGTTGCCTTCGTATCTTGTTGATTCTGAATCTCACTGCCCTTGGCCAATCAGTACAGAATCTCTGCCTCACGCACTAGGTAATCGTTGCGGGATTTCCGCTCGTGACCTTTTCGAACACATGGCCATACTGGAGACGACAAGTTGGTGCTCCATCATGCTTGGAGGAATCGACATCGCGATTGAGAAGTTCACCAGCGAGACCGAAAATGAATACTCAGCGTTATTCACCGCTTGGCGCAGCAGTCACCCCAATACTGATTGTCTTACCACCCAGGTCCGCGAAAACGACAACATTACGGAGTGCTACGCAGCGTTTCCTGTCGAACACTACGCGTTGGTCGATCTTGCGCTTATGGTGCCGTTCACTCCCACTGGTTGGGACTCACGACGCAATTGGAATTGGGACGACATTTCTCCGGGGCGTCGATATCTGCGGGGTGTCGAAGCGCTTCGCCGATACCGGAAATATACGGCGATCGATTCTCAAAATCGCGAAACAGCGTTCAAAGAGGCACAGGATTGGCTTTGTCGCGAGTTCGACTGGCCAGAACCAACAGATTTGATCCAATCATGGCGAATTGCTTTTGACACCGGTGTTCCAACGACGTTTCAAGCGTTGGACGGTGATCCTACACCAAACATGGTGAAAAAATATCTAGAGATGAAGAGTGCGGACGAGTTTTCGTTTGCAATCAACAACATTGACTGGGGGTTAGTGAAGCACGACAGGTTTGTAGCGTGGCTGACACACGAGCCAGCAGGATTGACCGCCTGCCCATTGAGCAACGAAGAGAGTGGCCATTATGCATTCAACTTGCTGCTTATTTTCCGTGCGGCCAACGCCGTGCTCTTCGTTGGCAAACCCGAACTCGCCGCTTTCGCGCCACGGCATCGCGAGCATGCGTTCCATCTGTTGGACTCGGCCCTGCTTGGTAGCCCCAACAGTGACACGACTTATATAGCAGAGTTGTCAAGTGTCTTCGGTCGAAACCCGACCCGACCCGAGCAGTTTCCTTAGCCACGGAACCTGAATGTGGCATTGAACTCTGTTTCAAGAAAACTCTGATCCCAATCAGCACCAAAAAGCTGATATGCCAAAACGTTGTACGACGTCTTCAGCTGGGAAGCCGTTTGTTGACAGAATTGAGGATCACCCAACACCACCGCGTTGGCGGCTCGTTGCAGAAAAAAGCATTTGAGCGCATCCGAACTTGCGTCGTCGGCAGTTCCCGTGAACTGATATCCCTCGGTTTCGCGAGTAATCCAACCCACGAAATCAACCTGTTTTCTAAATCCAGGTTCGAAGTTGTTTATCACAAAATCTAAAGGAGACACCGAACGCTGTCTAAGGAGAAGTTCTGAAAATTCAATAGTTATGTCCTTCTTGAATGTGACGAACGTATTACGTCGCCTCCAAGCTTCGGAGCCCAGGTGATGAGCCCATGCGTTAGTCAGAAAATCCGTCTGCGGCCAATCAAACGCCTCGCAAAGTGCATTCTGTGTTTCAACGAATACGGATTCACGGTCATCAGAACAAAGCGACGTGAAGTTCTTGACGTTATCACTAATCCATCTCGACGCGAGATCAAATCTATTCCCTGGTTCGATGTCAGCCCAATTCCAAACACGGTGCTCTGAAAACCCTTCGGGCAGGAACGGTGGCATTAGGGCCAAGTCGACGGCAGCGTAGTGCTCAACTGGGTAACTCGCGTAAATCGACGAAATCCAATCGGAATCACGTATCCGCTTTGGCCCTGTGAATCGCTCGCGATGATTCACATTCCAAAATATGCCGACAGAAGTGTACTCATCAACCGTGCTTGTGTTCATCATCCGTTGCGCGACGAAAGAGTGGTCAAGACCAAGGAAACTGGATCGATTAAGAGTTTCGAGCACCGCCATATGCTCCAATAATCCGCGTGCGTTTACTGCAAGTCCATTGGCTGGTTTTGACAACTTTATCGAGCCGGGATCCAACTCACCGGCAACTATTTGTGACAATTGCCGAACGAAGAAAGGCACCAAGTCACCAGCAGTTCTGTTCTCCTTCTTTCTGACCCGTCCCCACTCAAGTGCATGCATGAAGGCCGCCCTCGCACATGCGCCAACGACTACATTTAAGAGCGAAGACCTCGTTGCACACCCACGCAGGTATTGATGAATAAGATCTTGGTGTTTCGTTAGCAACGGAAATATGAATTCTTCGCCGGACGCAGATGCATGTGCTAGAAGTTGCTCTGCATCCTGATAGATCAGGTCAAACATCGACCGATACATCAGTCCGTACGTTGTGGCGAGG
>JBCCEO010000882.1:0-3192 GCA_039030255.1 Planctomycetota bacterium
GCTCATGCGGCCTGCGAACGTCGCCAATCTAAAAGACGCCGCTAAGCGATTTACGATTCAATCCTCGACCTTCGTGCTCTTCGCGCACTTCGTGGTTCCATCTGCACTTGGCTTAGACCGCAGCGAGTAGAATGTGGAACAAAGAGTTGGACCAGTTGCACGCAGAATAAGTTCTGCGAATCGGGTACCACTCAAGAACATGGCGAATCGATTGTTATTTCCGGGTAAGGACAATGCAACACATCGTAGAATCCGTTGCCGACGCGACAAACAAAGCGATCGGTGAGTTTGTGAATGGTTGTGACGAGACAGTTTACGCCTTAGCACTAATACCTTCTTCTGTTGGTGACCATGTTCATTGCGCCATCGCGACGGAAGAGCGCTTGGTGTCGAGTGCTGAACGATACAAGAACAATCTCGATTTGACCACAGAACAGATATGGCTGCGGTGGGCGAATCCAGATGACGGCTGGTTTCAAGATACACACAAATACTTCGAGGCCGCGTCCGCGTTGTTGTCCGATGCAATTCGTGGTCGAGAGCTCTCAAAATTCGACGAACGAATTGTTGAAATGTTGTGTGAGGCATTGAGCATCGTCGCCGCATCCGTCTCTGCAAATATCGATGCCGTCTTTAGTGTAACGCACGGTGAGGAGCCACAAGAGTTCTTGCATTGGGCATCAAGAATCAACGATCGCCCAAAGGTTGAGCGCTTACAACCAGAGTTTGCTGCGAGTCAGAAGGCTAGGGCTCAAATCAAAATATAGGCGGAAGCGGCAGTTCTCGGCCGCAGCAGCCGGCATTCTCGTCCGGCTTTACCAACATCAGCACCAACGCCTCACCGCATCCGGCTCAAGAACATGGCATTCCCGAAATCAAAACGCAAACACTACATTGCAGACGCACTCCCTTATACTGCATGCGTCAACGAGAATGGAACGTCTGATTCACACGAGCCGGCGCTGATGATACGCTCGATATGATTGACGAACGCTTCCGCGCAACAACCTGTAATTGAACCCGACCGAAATGACATGAAGGTAAAGTTACCGACCTTTTCGCTGCGGTCCTTTATAATCTCTGTCTTCATTGCCGCAGTCATTATGGCGTGGGCGTCGGCGTATTTGCGAAGGGCTCGTACAGAGCAAAACTTAAGGGCAACCTTGCTTGAGCTTGGTGCAACGATTTCGTTGACCAATGAAGATCGTGGCTTGATCTCTGGTATACATTTCTCCAATGCCACGAATTTAAACGACAAGCATCTGCAAGAACTTGCAAAACTGAAGCACCTGCAAGTACTTTGGTTGACCGAAAGTCAGGTAACCGGCGATGGGCTCAGGGTGCTGCTTCAATTCCCTGCACTTCGAGAGCTGCACGTCGGTGAGAACCAGCTGACAGGGAACGGAGCTTTGTATTTGAAACAGCTAGATCGCCTCGAGAAGCTGACGTTTTGGGTGCCCTTCGATGACCCACGTCCCAAGGATATACTACAAGCACTCCCGAAAGTACAAAACAAAATAGTATCGCTGAACCATGGCATGCCCCAATTGCTTCTTCGTGTATTTCGTATATTTGCGGTTGTCTTTCCTGTTGAGTCCAGAACCGCCAAAAACGCGAAGGGAGTCAATCTGGTGCTGCGTCCCCTATGGTTGCGATGGAGAAGACGCTTGAGAACAAGGCAAGCTCGGTAGAAGGGCACAGATTGAACACAGATGAAGCACGGATCTCCGTTGCGGCCACATATTTGAATCAGTGTTCGATCCGTGTTTCATCTGTGGCGCATCAAATGCTGAGCGAGACTACACATCCTTGCAACAAACTGAAAATGGAGACGCGGCTAGCGTTGGCGGCTGATGTAGCGGAGGAAATTGCGTTCGAGAACTTGCATGTCTTCGCCAAAGTACTTCTTGAATGTCTCCACGCGCTTCTTTTCTTGCATAGGGCCGAGTGGAGGAAGTTCTTGGAGCTCGGTCAGATAGCCTCTGAATTCCTCTTTCATCGTTTTCATGAGGAAGAAGGTTAAGGCCCAACTCTCTGGATAGGCTAAAGCTGCTTCGCGAGAGTTAAGCAGTCGTTTGTCGGTCGAAATGAGCGTCGAAAGAGAATCGGGTTTTCGCTGCCTGAAATTCTGTTTGAACTTGAGAAGATTGTGCCGGTTCACTTTTCCCATCGACCAGCCAGATTTGTTCTTGAAATCCGGCGACTCGAAGTACATCGCCATTCCTTCGCTAAGCCAACGAGGGTTGTCTGCTAACCGTGTTTGCAGTCCGCTATTGTAAGCGATCTGGTGCACCGCTTCGTGCACGATGGTAGCAACGGTACGCTCTGCCCCGGGCGACGTCAGGATTTGATCAATCAACTTTCGGTTGGACGCTTGCGGATTGGCTCCGTTGGCGAGACCATTGATTCCTGTCAAGTCATAGGAAACCATCCGATTGGTTTGCATGTTGTAGTATCCGATCATCGTCTTCGCGGAATCTCCGACAAAGCGTTGCGCGAAACGAATGTAGGACTGTTGATCACGAAAGACGACTGCGACAAGCGGAAATCGTGGCTCTTCTAGCTCGATGTTGTAGATTTGCTTCCAGTAGTTATAGAAGCCCCGGTACAAGCGTTCGAAAAGCTCACCCGCCCACTCAGCGTAAGCTGGACTGGTGTTGTAGACGATCAGATAGTGCTTTGTTTTTCTGAGTGCAAATCCGGTGGGCAGTTGGCCTTTGAGTTCTTCAAAGATCTCCTGCTGCGTCATCGGCTGCATTTTTTCTTGAGTCGTCTTAACGGACAGTTGTTGCTCTTTGAAAATGGTTTTGAGCTGTCCGTTGGGAAGTAGCGCGAGGATACCACCATCTTTGCGGGCCCAGACTTCTGCCAGCGTGTTTTCCTCCTCACCTTGCTCGTTCTTGTAGATAACTCGAACGGTTTCGACATCCGAACCAAGATTGGTTTCGATCGGTTGCGATTCCTGGGCCTCTAGCAGCTGTGAGGAATTTGCCCCAAGCAGTAAGAGGCAAACAATGAGCCAGCAGACACGAGGACGCAGTGCGCCATGTTGCGGCCTGTGCAATTTCTGAACCCTCGCACACACGCCAAAATCCTTTATGAGACTGCACATCGAAAAGAAAAGAGGAGAAGGACTCTCGTTGACTGAGAATCGATTGCTGATGGGAAGCAAGAATGCACCTCGTACCCAAC
>JBCCEO010000883.1:0-3186 GCA_039030255.1 Planctomycetota bacterium
CAAAATTCTAGAATCAAGCAGGGGATCACGGTCCTGAGCGATCTTCCAGGCAAAAAACCGCGCAAGGTCAACGTCGACAATCTGGTGAAGGACGTGAGGGTTCTCGCCGACGCGAGCAAGCAGGGACCGATTGCCATCGCAATGGGAGCCCACTCGCGTCACGTCTTAGCTTGGCTCACCAAGCTGTCTCCCAGCGAGTACGACTATGCAAACATTTCTATCGTCTCGCACAGCAACTGGAATGAACTCGATGGACGCAAGGGTTATGAGGAGAATAAGAAACCGGAAGATCCCCCACTTCAAGACACACATGGAAGTGATTTGCGTCGAGGCCTCTACCCCAATCTGGCAAAGATCAGCGACCTTGGTGTCATGATCCTGGAGATTCCGCGAACGGATTCTGGTCCTGGCGGATGGGGCGGTAGTGTTTCAAAACCGGACGGCGGAACAGCTGGCATCAAGGCGTTGGACATCAGCGACTTGGGACTCGTGCATTACCTAAAGACCGGCGTCGTTGAAGCCACGCGCCAGCAGCGCAATCAGTTTGTTTCTGAGAGCCAACGTAAGCCCGCGAATTTGAAAGAAGTCAAACCGAAGTTGATTACCGATTACTGGATTAAGAACCGCCAGGTGCCCGGTATAAAAAAAGACTATCTGCCCAGCGGAAAATACAATCTCCGACCCAAGGGCGAGCTTCTTTATAACGGTATCCGTTTGCCCGCCGAGTGGCCGCCGAAGAATTTCAACTTCGGGAAGAATCGACCAATTCCGCCGTACTTGAAAAATATTCCTGAGGTCATTCCAATCGATGTTGGCCGACAATTGCTAGTTGACGATTTTCTGATCGAATCAACGACACTTGAGAGGACCTTTCACAAGCCTGAAAAGTTCCCCGGCAATCCAATTCTGAAGCCGGAAACTCCGTTGGAACTGAATCAGGGCATCAACCCCGCGGCCGTGCCGTTTAGCGACGGCGCTTTCTACGATCCCCAAGACAAGCTTTTCAAACTTTGGTACCAAGCCGGATGGTTCGACGGTGTTGCATTGGCAACTAGCGACGACGGAATGAACTGGAGGCGTCCAAATTTAGATGTGGTTCCTGGTTCTAATCGTGTAGTAGCGCAGCATAAGGAACTTCGACGCGACGGCGTGTCCGTATGGCTGGACTACGATGCCGACAAACTGGACGAGCGATACAAGATGTTCTATTACGCACGAACCGGAAAACTGGGTGGTGAGTTGCAAGATGGAAGCGGATATCTGCTGACATCACCAGATGGAATCCATTGGAACTGGCGCGGTCAGACGGGAGAATGTGGAGACAATACAACATTTTTTTACAACCCGTTTCGCAAGGTTTGGGTCTACAGCGTTCGTAAAGGCGTCAAGCTAAACGGCCGCAAAGGAAAAGTGCGGACGAGATTTTATTGGGAAAACGAAGACTTTCTCGCGGCAGCGGATGGCTGGGAGGATTACGAGCCCGTCTTCTGGGACAAAGCCGACGAACTGGATCTTCAGCATCTAGACATCAAAGAACCAACCCAACTCTACAAGATCGACGCGGTGCCTTACGAAAGTCTGATGATCGGCATCCATCAAATCCTGCTGGGGCCAACCAACAAAGTCTGTGCAGAAACGGGCAGGGCCAAGCTGACCGACCTGAAAATTTCATTTAGCCGGGATGGCTTTCATTGGGATCGTTCGAACCGTGATTCTTTTTTGAGTGCGTCAGAGATTGAGGGCGATTGGGAAAGAGCCTACATCACCCCAACTGGTGGCATCTGCAACGTCGTAGGCGACAAGCTCTTTTTCTACTACGGCGCATTCAAAGGCGATGGCTCCAATCGCAACCCCAACAACTCATGGAATGGAATGTACTCCGATGCATCCACAGGACTAGCAACCTTGCGTCGTGATGGCTTTGCGTCGATGGACGCTTCGAACGAAGAGGGAGTTTTGACCACGCGGCGGCTCAAATTCAATGGCAAATATCTTTTTATCAACGCTGATTGCCAGGATGGTTTACTGACTGCGGAGATCCTCGATGCAAAAGGAAATCGAATCGCTCCGTTCACACGTGAAAATTGTGTGCCATTTAAATCTGACGGGACGACCGTGGCTATCGCTTGGAAAGACGGTGCCGACCTTTCTGGGTTGGCCGGACAGCCAATTCAATTCCGATTCTACTTGCGAAATGGAAGCCTTTACTCGTTCTGGGTCAGCCCAAATGAAAGCGGTGCAAGTCGTGGCTATGTCGCAGCTGGCGGCCCAGAATTTCATGGACCAAGGGACGGGAACTTTTCTCAAAACTAATCATGGATGATCCCAACGAAATTGATGCTTGAGTCGACTCACCTTGCTCAAGAACATTTCGATAAAAAACACACCGCACCAATGGCGAAATAAAAAATGAAGTTTTCCTCTATCCTTCCTGTACTTATTGCACTTTACCTGACTACAACCTCTCAAGCAGTGGAGCGTCCAAATGTGATCCTGATTCTCACGGATGACCAGGGATATGGCGATGTCTCCTTTCATGGCAATCCCGTTCTCAAGACGCCGAATCTTGACGTGCTTGCCAATGAGAGCGTACGGTTCACCGACTTCCATGTCGCGCCGATGTGCTCACCAACCCGCGGGCAGCTAATGACGGGAATCGATGCCATGCGAAACGGATGCACGGCAGTCTGCGAAGGTCGGTCGATGATGCGGAGAGAGTTACCCACCATGGCCAACTACTTTGCAGACTCGGGCTATGCGACTGGTCATTTCGGTAAATGGCATTTGGGCGACAGCTATCCACACCGTCCACAAGATCGAGGATTCCAAGAAACAGTTCACCACCGTGCATGGGGAATCACTTCGCTGGCTGATCACTGGAACAATCGAAAGAACGCGTACTTTGATCCGATTTTGGAGCACAACGGAACAGACAAAAAGTACGAAGGCTACTGCACCGACATTTTTTTCGGCGAAGCAATGAAATGGATCGAGAAACAGAGCCGCGAAGACAAGCCATTTTTCTGCTATCTACCAACCAACACGCCTCATGTCCCTGATATCGTAGCTGAAAAATATTGGAAGCAATATGAGGGCGAGTTCGAGCGCAAACGCATGCCTTCTAAGTTCTATGGCATGATTGCCAACCTCGACGAAAGTCTCGGACAGCTCGAAGCCTTCCTAAAG
>JBCCEO010000884.1:0-3184 GCA_039030255.1 Planctomycetota bacterium
GTCGCGGATTTCGTTTCTCGGGTGGACGCGAACTATCGTTGCGAGCTGGCTTTTACCGGCGGCGGAATCCAACGTGATACGGGTGCTGTCGCCAACCTTTAAATACGAAACGTTTGATTCCGAAACCGCAATTTCGGCTATTAAATTCTGTAGTGGTGCAATTTCAAAAAGGGGATCACCCATTTTCAATGGCGATCCTTTCGCTCTTTCTAAGTTACCAGCAACGACGACGCCTGCCATGGGAGCACGTATTTCTAGATTGCGTTCGCGGTTGGTCAGGATACTCAATTGACTTTCCAACTTGGCAATCTCGTGTCGTTCTATTTCCGCTTTGCCGACTTCGCCCGCGTTCATGGCTGCCTTGCGCCTCTGACGAGCTTGGGAAAGTTGGGCGCTCACTGCAGAGGATTCCGCCTCAATATCAGCACCATCCAACACCGCCAACAATTGTCCTTGCTGAACTTCTTCACCTGCAAAGACTTTGCTCTCTAGCAGCTTGGCGTCAAAGGGAGCTGCAACAAAGCGCTGCGTTGCAGGTTCACAGATAACAGAACCAGTGACAGTGAATGGTGCCGGGAGCAAGCCAATGAGTACAATCGCGATTGTTGTAAGTATCGCATTACGCGAATTACTGAACGTACTCGCACAAAGCTCTCGAAGTTTTCTCAGCAAGGTACAGCCGAGAGCAGACCAGCTGGGTGTTGTTTCAGTTTGTTCATCCTCAGCACCAACCACATTCATTTCAGGCTGTTGGTGTGCCGCATCTTTTTTATGGGTGGCAGCCGAGAGTTTTACGATGCTGATATGCGCGGCCGTCAGTGCGACGTCGCGGCAGCGCAATGCCATGTTGGAACGTTGTCGGCTGACGTCATTCGAAGTTGCAGAATCACTTATTCGATTGAGCGGGAAGACTACGGTCAGTCCGCAACCTTCGGAGCCTGGAAGTGGAGCGGCGACGATAAAATACCTACTACTCGAGCTGATCAACTGAGAAGTGACTTCGCTTTTCTCGATAGCCTCGGCTGCCAAGCGTTTGGATTTTTCAAAAATAGTTGCAGGGCAATCCGAATCGTTGGAGTTAGAGGACAGGCTTGGACTCTCACCGTGCTGGCGGGGTGCATTTAGATCTGTAATCCAATGAGTAATCCACTTCGCACCGTAATTTGCAATAAGATTCTGGAGCGAATGTAGGATTACTTGATCATGCTCTACCGAGCTTTGCTCGGATTCATTACTGGCGCTGCTGGATTTGGTATTCGGCGAGGCAGGGTGGATAGATGTCGGCTTGCGTTGGTCTAACGCTGCTGCGTCGGCATCCGGGCCTTGTGCCTTTGCTGCACTACAAACCGGTACAACTGTTTGTTGGGTGGCGTTAGGAGTGGCTTTAGGTGAGCTGGAGTGGATGGACAAGTCGACAGATCCCTTGGGGCAAAAATTAAGGGGAATCAGGCTTCTTTGATACGAACTTCTTTGCTTTTGATTTGCGTTTTGTTGCGAACAGGCTGCCGCCAGCGTACTCCAAAATGCAACGCTCGCCCGCGTTCACCAATTGTTCTTGGTTCTCAATCCGCACTTTGACTTTGTAGGTTCCCGTTTCACCATTCGCGTAAGGCGAGATGTAATAGATCTTGCCAGCAAGCGTGAGGGCAGATTCTACAAATCGAACATCGACTACATCGTTGAGTACGAATGCTGGCCGGTATTTTCTTGGTACGATGAATTCTGCAGAGAGCCTTTTGATTTCAACGACGACGCATACGTTAGGATCGACCGGTCCGACAAACTCGCCGGGAGCTCGGAGTGTTTGGAGCAAGATCCCGTCAAAAGGAGCCCGAACACAGTAGTTGTCGGATTCGGCTTTTAACTTTTCAAATTCAGCTTTACGCAGTGCTAATTTCTCTTTGGTTGTCAGCAGATTTGCAGCTGCAAGTGCGGTTTCATTCTCCGCCCGCAGCAATTCTTCTGGCGTGGCGCTTCCTTGGCTAGCAAGATTTCGGATGATGCTGGTTCGCTGTTTAGCCGACGCGAGTTGCGATTGGGCAGCCTGCAACTCTCCTCGCAACTGCATACTCAGTTGGGCAGCCTCAAGTTGTTTGGCATGAACTGATGCATCGAGCTCGACTAGGCATTGGCCCTTTTCGACCTTGGAGCCTTCTTCAACGTGGATGGTACGCACAATTCCAGTGCCAGCACTTGCAAGCTTCGAAATTCGATTTGGCTGACTGAATCCCTCAAGGAACTCAACCTGTCCACTCTGGGCATCAACCCTGTGGCTTGCCAGTAGGGTTAGTACAAGTAGGAGGGCGGTAAACCATGCGATGGAAGTAGCTCTCTGGATGAAAACGGAGACCCCTCCAGCTCTATTACGCTGCTGTGGGCCACTATCATCAATCGAACTTGCGCGCTTCGCCACGGCGAACCTCAGTAAATGCAATTCTTCCTTTGGGATTTGCGTTGTCAAAATATCCAACACTTGCCACAAAATCCCTGATAGTGAACCATATGTCCTCAAAGTAAAGCTCTGCTTTTTTCTGAACGCCAACCCGAAGAAACCCATCCTTGAAGTGAGCTTTGGCGCCGGAAATTAAGGTTGTAATGTTTGAGCTGATTGTGCCGGCTGGTTGCGGGAAGTGGGGCGGTCGGGTTGCGGGAGAGTCCATGTGCGGGTCGAATGTGGAGTCCGCAAATAGAGCGAGTTTAAGGCTCTTGACGAGCGGGATTCATCTGCGGCCCAAGGACCACGTTCGCAATCACAATTGTTGCCTTAAGCGATTGGCCTTAAGCGATTGGTTAGGAAGCCCATGAGTTGGGAGTTCAAGATATTCAAGACGAGTTCGGACGCAGCCAGCGCTTCGCTTGGAAGTTGCAAGTCGGTTCGCTCTGCGATCGATCAGCACGTTGAGGAAGTCGACTGGGTGCTAGAGCCATCTTTGCTCGAAATGATGGATAAGACTGCCGATGCATTGCGTGACGAGGGCTGGGATGAATCGTTGATTCAGAACAGCATGCATGCGAATTGCTACGGCCATGCCAAGATCGATTTGCTTGAGTTTCACTTTACGGAGTTGAATCGAGAGCCGCTTGAGTCGTTTCAAATTGAGGTGGAAGGAAAGGGAGATCCGTTTGAAAAAGTCCGCAAGCTTTGTTGCTCGGCTGGATGGAATTGTATGATTCTGCTAGACGA
>JBCCEO010000885.1:0-3180 GCA_039030255.1 Planctomycetota bacterium
CAAAGTTGCAATGCAAAAATAGACCAATCCGACGCAGTAGAGTATCAAAACAGCATGTATCAAGATCTAGCCTTTCACCCGCTACACTTCCTTCGTATATCGCTTTAGAATTTTCACCTGTTCTTTAGTCAACGACAAGGAGAGCATTGCGATGCGTCCCAACTTGGAGCTTCCGGACACCAAACTTGCTGTTTTCGACGACGAAATCGTTCGTAGCAGTGATGACAACCAGTCGACCTTGCTTCGGCTTCCACTTTCTGAAGTACGGGCGGCGAGTTGTCATCGCGCTATCAATTCCTTTGGAATAGTTTGCATCGTGGCTGCGCTTGGGATGGTTGGCATCGGTTGGGAATTGGTCGAGTCCAATCTGTTCTCAGGTATCCTCTACGTCCTAGCCCTGCTCTCTGCCGCTTTTGGGTTGTTCGCTATTACCGAGATGCGACTGGTGCTTGAATGTGAGAGCGGCAGTCAAATCATCGCGACGCAAGAGCCAAAGGACGTCGTCGAAGGGTTTGTGGGCAGCCTCAACTCACAACTACGTTCAGGACCACCAAAAAGCTAATTGGTGAGGTAGCTATATTCCAAGCGGTTCGAGAACAAGGCACCTACCAAGCCGATTCATACTGCCTTGGATCTACCTACGCTTTCTCCAGCTTAGAACGCTCGAACAAATGCCGAAAAACTGCGGGATCAATAAAGGCAAAGTTAGCAACGATCATGATCACGCCAAACGTCACCATACCCAGCCCGATTGCGATTCCAGCATGGACAAAGAATGCCGTCGCAAGCACTAAGGGACGCGTAAGCTTGGGCCAAACTAAGGCGCAATAAAACGTTTCCCAAAAGATGGTGGTCGCGCTAAGTGTAGCAATCAGCATTGGAGATTTACCAATCCAGGTCAAATCCAGCGACTGATACTCATAATTGACAATCGTAAACCACATTGCACTGCCCTCGTACCACATCTCTCCTCGCATCTTCCCCAGGCCGCCGAAGAGATAAATAACACAAAGGTGAATCTGAATCAGTCGAGTCGCAATATTGTTATTGACCGTCCGTTTGCTCAAAGCAATCCACCAACGTGGGTCGCCCGAAGCGCTCTTGGAGGCAGAAAACAGACGGCGATCCATGCTCCAAACGGCACCGGAATTGGCTAACATCAGGTACATTGCCAGCATAACGACGATTTGGTCTAAGCCGAACAGGGACAGCGTCAGACGATGGCAGGTCATTAAAGTGAAAAACCAAGCCACCGGAATCGCAACCCGTGTCAACAAACCTAACATCATCATCAGGCTGGCGAGCAACGCAATTGTCTCATGCGCCCCAGTCAGCCACGGGCTGTCTGTGTAAAAAAGCCAACTCCATGCCCAATCATTCTGGTGGATCGTCTGGATTGAATCCCGATCAATCCATGCGTTCGGTCCGAGAAAATCGGAAAGTCTTATCAACCAAATGAGGTGGATGTAGGCCAGCATACCCCCACAGGCGATTCGAATTACGGCCAAGGCGTGCGCCTCCCGCTCGACAAACCAAAAGGAACTCCAAGCTTCACCCCATCTTGCGGCCCAAGATTTTACACGCTGCACCAGTGACTCGCTCATGGCAATTTTCCAGCAGCACCACCGGCCGGACTCAAGTGCGTGCTGTCCTGCTCCTGAAGCATCTCCTCGGCTGAAATAGGATCTCCAGTACTCGGCGCGTCGAAGCGAAGCGGCCCAAGCAGGGCGGGATCGATCGTATTCTCAGCGTCGTCCGGAGCAGACCCAACCTCAGGTTCTTGATCAGGTAATGTGAAGTACGTGGATGGATCATTGAGTGGCAATTTACGTTCGAACAGTTCAATGTCACTCAGCAAACGATGCTCAACGCGCTCCAGCTCAACGCGATCAACCCCAAATTGATAAGCCACATGACCGGCCATGCTATCGCGAATCTGCTCAAAGCGTTGCCGGTCGTTGCGCCAGTCGCGGGCCAAATCGGGTGATTCCATTGCCACAACTGGATCTACGGGAGGTACCCAAAGCTGGTGCAAGTTCTCAGTCAGCATGAAATGCCGATGATATAACAACCGTGGCCACTGAGCTTCTCGATCGGGATAGCGAACACTAAAACGCTGCGACTGATCTTCACCTTGCCCCAGTTCTTCTTCACCAGGGCTAACTTGCTGAAAACTGCAATCTATCAAGTGGCTGGGACCTGGCTCTGGGGCAAAAAAGAAATAGCCGTGATTTAGATAAGTAAATTCCACGTAGGGTGCCAACCATTCGCGTGGTGGATCTGCTGCTGGTGAGGTTCCGCGACTGCTCAGCGAGAAAAATCGAAATGGTTCTGCGACAACGGCGGTGAGATGGAAAAGCAGCAAGATCGACACGACCCACTTGGCCGTGGAGGAATAGATAGCGGGACTTTCCTGAGGGTCGACTGGACCGTTTCCTTCGCGCTCCGCTGCATTCTGCGCGATTCTAGCTTTCCGGCTTCTATTTGCCTGGGAACTCACGAAATACCTTTTCTCGTGCTGGATGAACAACTCGCTTCATGATCTATTGAAAACCTTGAGAGGCCAACATTACACCCAAAATAACAAACCCTCGCCAGCACATACTAGCGAGGGTTGGAGTATTTCAGTTTTAAGACCTTGGTATGTCGCCAAAGTCGGCTTCAAAAGCTGAGCGCGAGACCCTCGTTTAACGTGAGGCCAACTTATTAGTAGCACCATCGTTGAAGTCAAAGGTCAACGCCAACTGATCACCGGCGATGAGGCGAATCCGTTGCTTCTTGACTTTATCACCCAGCGCTACTTTCACTTCATAGTCATCCCATACTTCGCCAGGAGTCATACTCTTGGTGCGATAAGTTCGGGTTTCGCCGATGGCTTTGGTCGCGTTTCCGGCCAATGTAACTTTGGCCCCTTCGGGAACATTGAGCGTCAGAGCGGTCTCAATGGCCTTGCTTTGACCTGAGAAGGCAAACTGAAGGTTTTGAGAGCCACCAGCCTTCAGAACAACTTCCTTGGATTCGACCAACTTCTGTCCATCGACTGCATCTAACTCAGCTCGCACCTTGAAAGTGTATGCCTTGCCAAGAGAAAGTCCTCGGCTAACAAACTCTCGAACAGCGCCCTTGCTCGTAGTTGCGTTTCCATTGACGAAAATCTTCGCGTTGCTTGGTACCGCAACG
>JBCCEO010000886.1:0-3180 GCA_039030255.1 Planctomycetota bacterium
CTTCAAGCACGCCTGGCAACAGAGTAGATCTAACAACCACCGTGTAAGGCCGCTCGAGCGAACGCAGACAACTCCCAATGCTGGCTGTGACGCGCTTAACAACTTCAAAGTTCACGCTGCCATCAGCTGAGGATGGAGTGCCCACCGCAATCAAAGCAACATCAGATTCCGCCACAGCTACCGCAATATCTGTAGTTGCTCTCAGGCTACCGGAAGCAACTTGTTGACTCAAAAGTTCTTCGAGTCCGGGTTCAAAAACCGGTGAAATTCCAGAATTTATGGAATCCACTTTTTTTGAATCGACATCGATTCCAATAACTTCGTTTCCATCGCGAGCAAGGCACGTAGCCGTAACGCAGCCCACGTATCCCATGCCAACTACCGCAATACGCATAGTGAATTTTCCTTTGTCGCCTGATTTCAAGAAATCAGAAATAGAGTTGATCTTCTAGGTTGCAAACTAACGTCGCAAACGTGTTCTCACCTTGTGGAGGTTGTCTTTCCAGTAGTCGGTGAAACGCCACTTACCTAACTCGCTCATCGCCTTCCAATAGGTATGGGTTAGCCAGCCGCTTTCCTTGCCAGCTTCGCGGACGCTTGTTTCATATTTGTGCTTGCTTAGCTCAGCGAACGCGATTGCGTCGTAGGTCTTCTTCTGAGCGTCAGAGAACTGGCTCATCCATTTGTTACTGTTTCCGACTTTAATGTTGGGCAGCATTTCGTTAGTTAATTTTGCACGCAATGTATCACAGCGCACATTTAGGAAGCCAGCCAAACGCATAAAGATCTCTACGGGTTCGTCAAGAAAGTCTTCATAGCGGATATAGAATAAGTGCTCTTCGTCAAGCTGTTCTGCAAATCTGTCACCAGCCCTCATTACTTCGCGCCAGTCGTGAGCAGAAGTAAACATATTCTTGGGACCGAAATGAGTCTGCTTAAGGGAAAGAGCAACATCCCGCCCATCGCGCACGACATAAACAAATTGAGCTTCGGGGAACAGGTCGCGAATGGAATCCATGTCATGGATGTAGGCCGGCGTCTTGTCTCCCCAGCGATCCATGCTGAGGTGAGTGGCAAACGACGAGAAGATCGCGTTCAGGACGCCTGAGAAACTACGTTCCTCCATGGACGCAATGATATCGTCGCGAGACAAGGTAAACTCACCAAATTTCTTGCTTCTTTTGAACCATCGCTCACCGAGAATCTTGTCAACAAGGTTTCTCAGATTCTGGTCATTTTCCAGTGGGCCAAATTTCTCCAGGTCTCTGAGATAGGAAAGAATGAATTGGCTTTCCGTTCCAAAAGCTATGCCAAGATAGTTTCGCATCAAAGCGGCGATGATCGAAGTCCCGCTTCTTCCATGACCGAACAAAATCACTGGCGGTCCAACCCCGGTGCGCAGTGGCTCCGAGGGAAAAGAACTCATGAGGTTTGGCACTATTTCTTCAGTCCTATTTTTGACACATCTTGAAGCATTTCGGCAAGTCTAGTTGCGGTGGTGCACCAGTTCCTCCCACGCATAGATTCATGGATCGCTTGGCGGTCCCATGTCTTCGAAAGGCAATCGCAAATGGCTTGTGAGGCGGCAGATACCGATCGTTCGCTAAGTACTCTGCCTCTTAGGGGGACATTTAGTTCGTCGGGAATCCCGCCCACCGGCGTCCCTATTGCCGGAAGGCCGCACGCCAGTGCCTCAATCAGCACGTTTGGCGAACCTTCTCTGGAAGACATCAATGCAAACAGATCCGCCGCGTTGTACCACTCAACAAGTTCTTTGTGCGGTTTCGGTCCTGCGAGCGAGACTTGGTTCTCTAGATGGTGTTCAGCAATTCGCCTTTCAATCTCGCTCGTGTAATCTCGTCCGAATCGACCTTTCCCACCTACAATGATCAGGTGCGCGTTGGGGTGAATCTTCAGCACTTCGGGCATCGCATCCACCAAAAGATGAAAGCCCTTCAGTTCGAGGCGATCTCCAACGCCTAGGATGATCTTTTTCTCACTCGGCAAGTTAAGTCGTTCACGACACTCCTCTTTGTCGAGGACGTTGAATTTTTCGAACTCAATTCCATTCGGGACAACTTGGATCTTAGATTCTGCGGCTCCATTGTTTCGCATTGCAGTTGCAATTTCTCGACTCACACCGATGCAGCAATCAGCGTTGTTTAGCGCCCACTCAATACTCTTTCGCATGATCACATTGCTGGGAAAACGCAGCATGTCTTCTCCGCGCCCTGTCATTGCGACGGGTACACCATACCTACGGCCTAGCTTGGCCGCCACGACGCCACTTGGAAAGACAAAGTGCGCATCGATTAGGTCAAACTCGAATTCGGTACGGATGCGGTCGACGCATTTCGCGACCGATCGATACATGCATGAGGGGTGAAAGTATCCACCAATTTTGGGAGGCAAAAAGTAACGTGGGCGAGTCACTGGAAGTCCATCCAAGATTTCTGATCGGGCATACTGCGAAAGGCGGTACCAGTTAGAAAACCGCTTGATGGGAGGCGCCCAAGGGACGGGAGCTACCACACGAATATCGAAATCGGCGTAGTTTTTGAGGGCTTTTGCCCGCTCTTTTACAAACACCCCGCGCCCTGGTTCCGCAGAAGCAGGGAAGGTCGCACTAAGCACTAGAATTCGCATCGAACTGGTAGCGTTGGAGTCTGAGGATCTATTGAGTATGGGACCATTCGCATCCGGCGTGCTGCCAGCTACAAACTTCACGCTCTAACCCAGAGGGGCCCGCGCGGTGTCCACTAAACGAAGCGGCAACCTGAGGATGGTCACAGATTCCTACAAAACTGAGCGTCAGCAGAGTGTTTGCGATTGGTTGCCGAAAAGTAAGAACGCGACCCTCAGATTTCAAACCATAGCCTAAGGCACGCCATGCAGTCGGTTTGTCTTGAGTAGCTCCCAATAGCTTGTTTTGCTCGATGGCGTTATTCGACCAACACTTGAGTAAGACTGAATCCATTTGGGCCATGATCGCGGTATCGGAGCTATCGCTGGGCAGGTCTGTATCAGCGGGCAACTGCCAGAACCAAGTTGCAATGCGCGGAGAATCACTCTCAATCCAGTCCGCGATCCATAGCCCAACCCCGGCTCGGCCCAGAACAAATCGCTGGTGCGTTACTCCAGGCCAAGTAAGCTTTCCCGAACAAAGCCATCTCTCATGGC
>JBCCEO010000887.1:0-3174 GCA_039030255.1 Planctomycetota bacterium
ATTTATCGCGAAGTCTTAGAAGAGAGCCCAGAGAACGGTGCGATTACCATTCGCACTTTAGATATCGGCGGTGATAAAACCGTGCCTTTTATGGGCCGAACTCAGCAAGAAGCCAATCCTTTTATGGGCTGGCGAAGTATTCGACTATCCTTCGAACACCCGCAGTTTTTTCAAACTCAGATTCGCGCAATTATGCGGGCCGCAGCAAAAACAAGCAAGGACCAGTCTGCGAGAAGCGTCAAAATGATGTTTCCAATGGTAACCAACGTCGAGGAATTGAGGCGATTGCGCAAAATCACGCGGAAAGCAGAACAACAACTTAAGTCCGAAAACCTTGACTTTGGACGCGTCGAGTTCGGAATGATGCTGGAAGTACCCGCAGCCGCGATCATGATTGACCGTATGCTGCCTGCTGTCGACTTCGTTTCGATTGGCTCCAACGACTTGGTTCAATACATGATGGCCGCCGACCGAGATAATCCAAAAGTCAGTCACCTCTGCCAACCACTATCGCCAGCCGTGCTGCGGATTTTGGAATCAGTGGTAAAAACCTGCAACGAATTCGGCAAGCCCGTTACACTCTGCGGCGAGATGGCCGGTCAACCTCAAGCCTTCGTATTGCTTCTTGGCATGGGACTAAGAAGATTCAGTATGAGCCCAGCCTTTATTCCTACCATCAAAGAATTGGCCTCGCAGATCTCGATGAGCACCGCCAAGGAATTACTAGAACTCAGCAAGAAACAAAACACCACACGTCGCGTCCAGAACGTCATCACCAAAGCCTTGCTGGAATTAGTACCCAAACTCCAACCCGTGCTGATGCAGTAACAATAAATTGGGCCACTTGGGGAAAATCTCGGCAATTGAGAACTTGCGCTGCCGATTCAATAATCGACTGTAAACAAGATGGGCCGGTGATCGGAGCCCGGCGACTCCGACAAGACCTCGCGATTCAGAATGTCGCAACTACCGCGACACAAGACATGATCGATTGGAATACCAAAAGCTCCAAACTTACTTGGCCAAGTCGGACAGTTGCCTCGACCCTCGCGCGAATCGCGGAAGCCAAGCTGGATCAATTGTCTAAAAGGTGAGGCCCAGGGGGTGATATTCAAGTCCCCGCAAACGCAAACCGGCGTTTCCTGCTTGACCGCCCATTCGCCTAGCGCTTCCAATTGTTCGTCGCGAATTTTAGTCCGCGAAAGAGGCACGGGCGAAAGCGCATGCATTCCAACCAACTGCAGCGATTCGCCGTCAGCTTGGCCGTTTTGAGCAGGCAAGTCCGCGATGATCGCCGGCTGACGTGGCCAAGTAAAATCCTCAAATCGCATCGTAGTACCCTCGATGCGACTGAGCATCGCAATTCCTTCGCCGGCCCAACTTGGTCGTTCCAAGTGGATGGGATATTCTTCGAGTAACTCGGGAATCAGTTCCATGATGCCAGGACGAGCTTCGATCAATACGACCAAGTCCGCATCACTCTTCTTGACGAGCCGCACCACGTCTTCAATCCGTTTGTTACGAGACAAAATGTTCCAGCTCAAGACCTTCAGCTGTGATTCTCCTTGAATTGGATGTTTGACGGGCAGATATAGATTCCACGGCTGTACGTAGCTCGCTAAGACCGCACAACAAACTGCAACAGCAAGAGCTGACTTGCGACGCCGCATCCAGAATAGGAGCGGTAATAAAAGAACGCCGAAGCACAGAACATGCACGCAGCAGTGACTGGCCAATTCTAGAAATGCATGAACGAAGCCGAGCAAGTGACAAATGGTCTGCACAAGAACGCCAGCCGTAGCCCAGTTCACAAGGATCGAGCAACGCTCGCGCAGCCCCATCTGCTTTCTGTTCGCAGAAGAAGACTTGCGACGAAAATAGCCCTCTGGCAATTCTTGACTTTCACCTGTGGCGTGGACCTGCTCTTCCTCCGCCATTTGCTCTTTTCCTTAGTTCCTGGGACCACGCTCTGGGGATTCTGAAACGTAATCCGATATTGCAACAAGTTAGTGCCTGCTGTTCGTTTCGTCTCGAGGCTAGGGGCGAACCAACAAATCTAGGCACTTTATTGAGTTTCTCGGTTTCTCAACAACCCCAGTCGATGGACTAGCCCATTCGCGACAGTTATTCTGAGGAACCGCGCTGTGTATTCGATTCAGACATCCATGTGATTCTTACTCCATGCGATTCTCACATCCTGCCACTGGTGGAATGGTTTCCGAAAAAGTTCAGCGCCAACAACCACATTCGAAATCCTTCCTACCACCCACGACTTTTGGAGATCCCTATGACTCGTAAGCTGAATCTCGCTGGCCTGTGCGCGTTTGTTTTACTCTTAAGCATCTGCAGTCTCGGCAGTGCACAAGACGGATTCAAGAAACTCTTTAACGGGAAAGATCTAACGGGCTGGAAGGGCAACCCAAAACTTTGGTCGGTTGAAGATGGTGCCATTACAGGAATAACAACCGCCGAAGAGCCACTCAAGTTCAATACGTTTTTGATCTGGGAAGGCAAAGTAGCGGACTTCGAGCTAGAGCTAGATTTTAAGATCAGCGCCCAAGGTAATTCAGGAATACAGTACCGCAGCGAAGTCAAAAACGCAGATGACTTCATCGTTGGAGGCTACCAAGCAGAGATCGATGCGACGATGAAGTTCGCAGGCATCAACTACGAGGAGCGAGGACGCGGGATTTTGTGCCAACGCGGCCAGCGCGTCACCATCGACGACGCGGGCAAGAAAAAGGCGGAGTCCTTTGGCGATGCTAAAGCTCTGGGCGATAAGATCAACAAGGGTGAGTGGAATCACTACCGCGTTGTAGCCAAAGGCAATAAGCTCAGCCACTACATCAACGATACACTCATGTCGGAAGTCATCGACAACCAATCAAGTAGGTCATCTCAATCAGGCGTCCTTGCTTTCCAAATCCACCAAGGACCGCCCATGAAGATTCAATTCAAGGATGTCATGCTGAAAGAGCTGAATTAGCACATCTCGTCAAAAGAACGCTGAATTGCATACAGTGAAGTCACAAAAAAAACGCCCGTCGTAAACGGGCGTTTTCTTGTTTGTACGGCGACTAAGCAAGTCAACTAAGTTTCGGGATGAAGCGTTTTGTAATGCTTCATGGCTGGCTTGATCGTCTTCATCTCGACCCAATGGCCATGCGTCTTCAA
>JBCCEO010000888.1:0-3168 GCA_039030255.1 Planctomycetota bacterium
AGGAAAAATCGCACATATCTTTCACGACGATAATTCCCGACTCAGATTTGGCTCACTTAATGAGATGTTGGCCGCCTTCGCGTCGGCTGCTGACGTTGGGGATGCGTACGAGGACTTAACCCTAAGATCGCTGCCGCCTAAAGATGGATTTGACCAGGCCACCTTTCAAGCCTTGATCGACGGCCTCGATTCGGAAGACGAGGAAGGGAACTCACTTCGCCTTCGATTCGCAATGGACCTTTGTCCAGATTCTGAACCAAAGCAGATCGCCGAATTAATTGAACGAGGCGACGAATACGTCCGCCGCGCTGCGCTGGAACGCCTCCGATGCATCGATAGCGAAACCGCCAGAAACCTTTTCGCAGAGGATAGGAAAATGTTTCTTGCCTTCTCGGATGAAATCAAGGCAATGGCTTCCGCCAATGGATTCAAACGGATGAACATCGAGATGCTATATGCGATGCGAAATAATCCTGAATATCCGGCATTCTTGCAAAATCTCCTTAAACGCGTAAGTTGATGACCCTGTATTCTTCGCTTGGGCGCGTGGTTAGAGGTGCATACGTGGATTTAGACTCGATCTTCGATTTTAGATTTCGGTTACTGCTGCCATTCAGTGTGCACCATACTGTTCCTTCAGGGTTATCCCCGGCTTAAGCGAGCATCGAATTGATGGAGCCAAACAAGGCTACTGCTTGATTCATGCGCAATGTGCCCAGCACGTACGACTTCGTCCCGATGGACAGCAGATTCAGAACAATGGCCTCCAGATGCCCTAGTGCCCACTGCTCTACCTCTTGCACCGGCGTCGGCTACTTGTTAAAGTCTTCAAATCGATAGGAATGAATTTTTGACGAATTGCGGGTTCCGCTGAAGCAAAATGAGATGTTGGAGACACGATGAAAATGACATATCTTTATTTTGGTTTGGAGGCTTTGTGACTTGTCAAATCCGCCACGGTCAACTGCAAGATGTATTTGGCATGCGGAATAACAAACCCCGGTCCCGAATATGATGGTGTCCTCCATGACCGAGATCGTACAGCATGTTCGTTCGCACCCGCCACAATGCCTCGATACTGTTGATGCTTCGCCAATAAGCTCAATTCTTGTGGATCGTGGGCCCGATGCAATTTGCTTTCGCCTCTCACGCAATTCGCAGGAGGCGTGCAGCGTCCATGGATACGACCTTGCCGAATACATTTCTGATCACGATGGGCCGCTTGAATTCATATCGCCATTAAGTCTGCTTTGGCCGGATCGCCATTCAACGAAAATCTTCGATAGTGACATCCATGGCTATCATGGCGAATTTGACTCCTCAGCAAAACTACGCGGTTCCGGCAGTCCAATGCCGTTCAAGTGCACCAAATGTTCTGGTGAGTCGTTCATCGTTGACGTTCAACTGAACTTCTACGATGATCTATTCGAAGAATTTGATCCATTGGAAGTTTCCGACTACTTTCACAACATCGTGATCTATGGAACCTGCACCTTTTGCTCTGCTCCCAATGCAATCTTGGACATGGACCTCTAACTATCCTTGTTTTTGCATACCGTAAAGTTAGTGAATCCTCGAAGAACGCATCAGAGCCGCGCGACTCCTCGCAGTCCTCTACGGAATAATAGACGAAACGTTAGAAGAGAATCCCTACTCCGCTCCACAGTCCACTGAAGGGGTTGCTCCGCAGGCTGGATCAACTGGCGTTCCCAGTTTCGAGCGAGCAGAACTCAGAAAGATTGCGAGGGCTCAGCGCAAGACAAACGTTGCGGCATCGTCTTATCTTTGCCTACCCCTGCTTTCCTTTGCGGTTACGGTAGTTTTTGATGACGAATCTCTTGGAACGCTTATGTGGTTTGTAGCCCTGTTCGGATTGATACTCTACGGAGCGTTTGCAGTTTACAGCCTCGCCTCTCAGCTTCGCGGTAGGACGGTCGCGATCTTCTACATCCTTGGTTTGTTCATTCCATGTGTTGGCTTGCTAATCCTGTTTTTCATAAGCTCCAGAGCGACTCGTGTCCTCCAAGAGCATGGAATTGAGGTGGGTTTCCTTGGTGCAAAACCAAGCGAGGTTTGAGAATGAAGAACAAGCACTTTTCCCACAAACTTATCAGCGGCTTTATACTGATACTGAAAAACCAAACCGCCTCGCTGAACCGGGGATGCTTCAAGGAAAAACTGTGAGTCAGATTTCTAAAACAACAGTTCGTGAGAAAGTAGGGCAAAGCGTCGGCATGGATAGCGAAGCGATACGTAAGGTACTGCTTCAAGTGTCGGAGCTGATCGCACAAAACAGCGACCTTGGCGTTCTAGTTGATGGTTTCGGAGAATTCAAAGCGATTCGGGGCGAAGCCCGACAAGTTCGAAATCCTGCGACCGGTGAAACAATCAACGCCCCCGGACAGATTCAACTGACCTTTGAGCCGGACACTTCGTTCCACGAGTCTGCGTTCGAACAGCCCATAACAAGGAATTTGGATCTGCAAAGCCTGCCCTGCCTGACCCTTCGCCCGAACCCGAGTCACTTCCATCGATCGGTTTGAATCCAGACACCCGAGACTGCCAAGCTGCCGGAGTTTCCGATTCAGCAGCGAACCAATGCAAGCACAAAGTTGGCGGGGACCCCGATTGGATCCAATACCCGGATGTCCCGATTTGTTGTGGTGGACCGATGCAGTTTTATGCCCAATTCGACTCGCGACTTGGAGGTGAATATAATATCGTCGATTGCGGCATGCTCTATGTGTTCTATTGCAGTGCCTGCACTGCTTCAACTTCTCGCATGCAGACGTATTAGGGAAAAGAATTACTAACGAGAAGCACGAAAGGCTTTCCATTAGCAATACGGACCGCGCATCGTGCGAGGGTGGAAAACCAAAAGTCGGTACGCAGTGATTGTTAAAGACCAGATCCGAAAATAGAATGGCTTTATAACAGGGCCGTCGCAATTCATCTTCCTTGGTAAATGATGCTCTGATGGTTTCTAAATGTATCTTTTGTTTGCACAATCTACACCGCCATCTCCGCTGGTATCCGTAGGGATAGCCCTTGTGGCCGGGCTAATAAGCGTAGGCATGCTATACACTGGGCGCAATTCTGTGCGTTCCAAAACCGCGAAAGCCACCGGGCTTGAGGAACTCTCAACGAAAGACTCTGGAAAGTTGTCCG
>JBCCEO010000889.1:0-3168 GCA_039030255.1 Planctomycetota bacterium
CGACCATTCGCGAAAGGATTGATAGGACAAAAACTTTTGCTGCAATGCTCTTTGCAAACGCGAACGTCCGAGTTGGCTTCGAAGGTTCTCGTAGAATTTCCAAAGTCGTAAATAACTTAGGAAATCGCTATGAGGATCCGTAAATTCTGCATGTGCTTCGTCAGCTTGAGGACGTTTTCCGGCCGGTCGCTGGCGAACGTCCTGACATTCAATTGCTGCCGCGATGATCACAACTTCGGATAGGCAATTACGTTGATCTGCTTCGATTAGCATTCGACCGACTCGCGGATCGCAGGGCAGGCGACCTAATTGTTTTCCCAGTTTCGTCAGTCGGTCTTCTTCCAATGCACCCAGTTCAAACAGCTTTTTCTTACCATCGCGAAGTGCTTCTGCAGTGGGTACATCCAGCAATGGCAATTCGTCAAGTTTACCAAGCCCCAAGGAAAAACATTGAAGAATGACACTCGCCAAATCACTGCGCTTAATCTCGGGTGTGGTGTATTAATGCCGCTTCTCGAAATCTTCTTCTTCAAATAGCCGAATGCAGATTCCTGGTCCTACTCGTCCACAGCGACCTGATCGTTGGTTGGCCGACGCCTGAGACACTCTTTCAATTGGCAACCGTTGCACGCGACTGCGTGGTGCATAGCGGCTAATTCGCACAAGGCCCGTATCGATCACGTAGCGAATGCCTGGAACGGTCAAAGAAGACTCGGCAACATTGGTCGAAAGAATAATTCGCCGTTTTGACTGCCTTGAAAAGATCTTGTTTTGCTCTGCCTGACTCAATCTCGCGTACAGGGGCAGAATGTCTACTGCTTTTTCTTGTCCTTTGGCGACAAAGTGACCTCGCAAGTATTTGGCCGCGCTTCGAATATCGCGCTCGGTTGCTAGGAAGGTAAGAATGTCTCCACGGCCTTCGGCTTCCAATTCATCCACCGCGTTAGCTATGGCTCGCCCTTGTTCCTCATCATCACCGAAAGTATCTCCGTCCAGTTCTTCGGTTGGCGGTCGGTAGCGAATCTCGACGGGGTAGGTCCTACCGGAAACTTCAACGATCGGCGCAGGCCCTTGTTCATCCGCGAAATGATTGGCAAATCGTTCTGGGTCGATCGTTGCTGAGGTTAAGATCAATTTCAGGTTGGGTCGTTTGGCTAGTATTTTCCGCAAGTAACCAAGAAGAAAATCGATATTGAGCGAACGCTCATGGGCTTCGTCAATAATTAACGCATCGTATTGATCCAGGAATCGATCGCTTTGTGTTTCCGCTAGCAACACTCCGTCTGTCATCAACTTGATGAGAGTGTTTTCTTTGGTCGCGTCGGTGAATCGAATTTTGAAACCGACTTTTTCTCCTACACTGGTTCCCAATTCTTCTGCAAGTCGCGCTGCAACTGATCGAGCCGCAATTCGTCTTGGTTGGGTATGGCCAATCAGACCTGAAATACCAAAGCCCGCATCGAGTAAAAACTTGGGTAGTTGCGTGCTCTTGCCTGAGCCCGTTTCACCGCAAACAACCAATGCTTGCCGTTCATTTAGTAGTCCAAGAATTTCTTCGCGGTGATTCGATATTGGTAACTCTGGATCGTACTCGCAAGTCGGTCTTATTTTCGCCCGGCTTTCGTACAGTGTGGCAGATTGGGCTGCTTGTTTTTGCCACTGTGATTCTTGAATTTCCCGCTGTTCATCTGGCTGAATTTGCAACCATTTGCGGCGCAGCCTATGCCTATCCGACTGCATAGTCCGATTCAAGATCTCAGGTATGGGCTTCTTCATCTCGGACATGAGAATTGGCCAACGCTTGGGTCAGCTAGGGGTCGCCCTGAGGATTCTTTTCGCCGGTCGTGAGGACCGATTGGCAGATACAAATTGGGCTGTGATTGTTCCGATGTTTTGCACTAACTTACTTCTGGCAGGTAGAATCCATGGTATTGCCAATGGAATTACCAATAGTCTCTACTACCTCGACCGGATTTTGGACAACCGGCAAGCTTAAATTGTTCGAAGCTGGCGACTCATTTTCTTCCGATTCCGGATCTACCCAATTTTCTGCTTTGAAGTGCTTGGTATAAGCTCCAAAATCATTGAAGGCTAACCACTTAGCAAATCGTACTGCCCAGCTCCGCTCTGGAATTTCACCGCCGGGTATATATTGAGATCGCCTCGGTACGGTTGCCTCTAACTCTTGGAAAGCTTTTTTTCGAAGCGTTGTATCACGAGCCCCGTGCTTTTCTGCTATCTCTAGCAGTAGATCTGGCCGCTCAAGTACTACACAACCGCGTGTGTTTTCGGCGGTAAGCTCTCTAAAGTCCCTCAAGAACTCACTCTCGTTGAAGGTATCCTTAAGTGGCTTTTCATCATGAATGCTATCGGTAGCCAATTGAATGATTGGGCAAGGCTCGATGTCGCCTGCTGGTCCGACATGGTGTGTGAACCCCGTCGCCGCTGGGCAGAGTGCTCGACCCTCGCCATCGTGATATGCGTCGATGACCACGATCGGTTTGGTAGCTCGTGTGTCTACCACGAACTGTCTGACGCGCCTGAGTTCCTCTGGTGACAAAGCCAACTCTGGCATCGGCTCAGGACCCATCGGCCGATAGACGTGGAACCAGCAATACATCACGCCCATCTCAATGAGGCGGTCTACCCATTGCTCGGTTAGCAAATCATCGATATTGGTTTTACATATGCTGGTGCAAACACCTGTTAGTACTTTATTATCCAGACAGTTTTGTACGCCTTGCAAGGTCTTACTAAGGACTTGCTGTTTGCCGCGTCGCTCGTTGGACACTATTTCTGTGCCTTCGACACTGATAAGCGGAGTCACATTGCCCATCTTCCTGAGTCTTTTGGCCACTTTGTCCGTGATAAAGTGTCCATTCGTAAACACTTGAAAGTAAGCGTCTGGATGACTCTCAAGAAAGTCCAAGAGTTCTTTGTGTAGAAAGGGCTCTCCACCTAACACGCCGAAAAATGCGTTTCCCATCTCCTTGGCTTCGGTGACGGTTCGATTCAGAGCTTCTAAATCAATCTTGGTTTGCTTGGCCGTTACATCGACCCAGCATCCTTGGCAGCGAAGATTACAGCTGTTGATAATCGATAAGTACAAGAATGGAGGGAAGAATTCGCCGCGCTTGAGCCTTGCCTTGTGTTTTTGAACACTTCGAA
>JBCCEO010000890.1:0-3154 GCA_039030255.1 Planctomycetota bacterium
CCTTCGGTCAAGACGCCCATCTTGGCAAAGACCCAGAAGCCTGAATCGTTCATCCAACTTCCCATTAGTGAGCCGGCCCCAATGACGGGGACAAGATAAGCTGGATGAAAACCAAGGGATCCATCGTTAATCAGCGGCGTCGCAATGCTGCCGATAAGCGAGGATGTGATGATCATTGCCACCGTACTTGAGCCCTGAGCAACTTTGATAATGGACGCTAGTGCGTAGGCAACCACAATGATGATTAAGCCGCCACTTTCATTGCCCTCGAAAAGCGATTTGACGATTTCCTGAATCTCCGTCATAGCGAGCAGGGCGCCAAAAGCACCACCTGCGGCAGTTATCAAGATGATGACTCCGCCGCTGAGCAAGGCATCTTCCACGTGCTCCGACAAATCTTTGAGCGAGTGTCCTTGGACTCTCCAGCAGAGGTAAATGGAAAACAAAGCCGCGATTATCATGGCTAAGTTGGGGCTGCCGAGCAAAGCGAACCAGCCATTAACGGACTTCATAGTTGCCGAAGCGTTCTCGCCAATGCTCAGGTCTACGATAGTTGCTATCGTGATCAGGACAACGGGCAGCAAAACAGGAGTCAGTGACATAGTCAACGAAGGAAGTTTCTCGAGCGGCGTCTCCTGTTCTTTGCTTCCCGACATGGGGCGCATTTCGATTGGCATTACCTTGTTCAACCATGCTGCGGCGAGCAGCCCGATAATCGCAGAGGGAAAGCCAACGATCAGGCCGACAAGCATCACCATGCCTATGTTTACGCCGAGAGTATCGGCCACCAAGAGTGGTCCTGGAGTTGGAGGTACCAACGTGTGGGTGATGGCGCCGCCCGCCGCGATGGCGGCTAAATAAAGCAAATAGTTCTTTTTCGTGCTCCGGTAAAGGCTGCGCGCAAGTGGTACGAGCAAATAAAACACGGTGTCGAAAAACACTGGAATCGACAGTACAAACCCACTGACCATCATGGCCAGAGCCGCACGTTTTTCTCCAAAAGTATCCAAGGAGGATTTGACGATTCTATCCGCCGCACCGCTAACGAGCATCGTCTTGCCGATAATGGCCGCCATGGCAATCAACACACCAATGCCTACGACGGAGCCGCCAAGCGAGCTGGTGACACGTTTGACGATGTTGACGGGACTAGCGTTTTCGGGTGCAACTTTTATCACATGAGGTTCTGGTGTTTTGGCGAAACCGGTGACATCATGTGGGATGAAGCAACTGATCGTAAGTGCCCCCAGGATCAAAGCGACAAAAGCGTGACTCTTCAAGCGGATCATCAAGGCCAAGACCACGAAGACACCTAAACCCATCGCGAGAAGTGGACGCAATACGCCGACTTTGGCCGTTTCGTCTTCAGCTTCATCAGTTCCGGTTGCGGCGCCCTCGTCATCCTCGTTTGCCGAATTCGCTTCCTGCTCAGAATCTGCTGTATCGTCGACGTTTGATGTTGCGTTGGTTCCTGCAGCAGCGGAATCACCTGTCGGGGCAGCGGCTTCTTCTGTTTCCCGATTGTCCTGGTCAGAGTTATCGGTTTGGCTGGCCGCGTCCGCGCTCGCAGGGTCTTTTGCTTTGGCAGATTCTCCTTGGTTCGGATCTGCCTGTTCTGGATTTGGTTCCTCAGGTTTAGACCTGGACTCCTCGGCTGGCTTTTCCTGTTTAGTGCTTTCAGTCTCCGATTTTTCCTGTTCTGAGGTCTGCGGCTCAGGGCTCGCGCCGGATTCTTGTGCCAAAGTCGCCGTGGAGTTTCCCGCCATCCAAGCGAAGCATGCGAATAGGACGAGTCCGATGGGCAGATAGTTTGAACGAAACATGGAAATCTCGTAGTCGAAAGAGGAGAGCAAGGTGAGTGTTTGAGCCTAAGAATATAGCCCAAATAGCTTCTAGAATCCGCACCCCCTTGCCGCAATTCCCCGTGTCTCATTAGGATGAACACAGTCAGCAAGCCAACGTTTTCCAGCAAAGTTGAACAAATGTCCGAGTATCGCATCGAAAAAGACTCGATGGGTGAAGTCCAAGTTCCCAAAGATGCCTATTACAGTGCGCAAACACAGCGTGCAGTCGAAAACTTTCCAGTCTCTGGTTGGAGACTACCGCCTGCGCTGATTCGTGCTGTCGGTTGGGTCAAATTTGCCTGTGCAACGGCCAATCGCGATTTGGACAAGTTGACTGGAACTGGCAAGAACCCGCTCGACAATTCGCAAGTCGAAGCATTGCTCCAGGCAGCTAGTGAAGTGGCTCAAGGCGAGTTGTCCGACCAATTCCCGATTGACGTTTTTCAAACTGGCTCGGGAACATCGAGCAATATGAACGTCAACGAAGTCATCTCCAATCGCGCTATTGAGATCGCAGGTGGTGATCGCTTCGCGAAGGATAAACCGATTCATCCCAATGATCACGTCAACATGGGGCAGAGTACGAATGATACCTTCCCGACATCGATTCACGTCGCGGTCGCATTGGAGATTAATAACGCTTTGCTGCCAGCATTGACCGCCTTGCACGCCCAGTTGCAAGAAAAGGCGGAAGCCTGGGACAAGGTTATCAAGATTGGGCGTACACACTTAATGGACGCCACGCCATTGCGACTCGGGCAGGAATTCGGCGGGTTTGCACGGCAGTTAGAATTGTCGCTTGGACGCGCCCAACGCGCCCTGGACGCCGTGCTCGAATTACCCGTCGGTGGCACGGCGGTCGGCAGTGGGATTAATACGCATCCCGAATTTGGAAAACGGGTTGCCGCCGTGCTAGCGGAAAAGACGGAGATTCCTTTTGTCGAAGCCGCCAACCACTTCGAAGCGAACGCCAATCGTGATGGCCTGGTCGAATGTCATGGAGAGCTGAAGACTATCGCAACCACGCTATTCAACTTTGCGAATAACATTCGTTGGCTGGGATCAGGTCCACGCTGTGGATTCAATGAAATTGTGCTGCCAGAACGGGCGCCGGGCAGCTCCATTATGCCAGGCAAGGTCAATCCGGTGATGTGCGAAAGCATGATGCAACTGACCGCACGCGTGATTGGCAACGATCAGTGTATTACGACTACTTTACTTTTAGCTTTTCATTGTGGAGTGCTTTACAAAAGAAGATGTGCAAATACCCCCTATTTCTCATGGTGATTGCTCTTCTGGATTGTATGAAG
>JBCCEO010000891.1:0-3148 GCA_039030255.1 Planctomycetota bacterium
AGACAAGCAGCTCGATAGGATCTTCTATCTAGAAAGCCTTTGCCATAGCACGAGACCGGAAGAGGCCCTGCTTGAAGCCTCACGTTGCCTCAAGCCAGGAGGGCGGATCGCTCTGACAGACGGCTACATTACCAAACCGTTTGATCGGACTTCGAAGCTATTTCAGCATGTAGTGAAAACGGTAGCTCACAATTGGGCAGTTCCGATGTTTCACGAAATCGAGCTTGGCCGCAAATGGACCGCCAACAATCAGTTAGAGCTCATTGAAGAATTCGAGTGCGGATGGCGGTTAGGTCCTTCCGCCCTACATGCTGCCCACTTGTCGGTCGTCCATTTCCTGAAGTTGTTGGTGCGGCGAAAAGTAACGCGTTGGCAATGGAAGCACCTAAAGGCATCTGCCTTCACTATTTTGCTCGGACTATACCGCAATAATTTTCGCTACCATGTAATGGTGTTTGAAAAGAAGGGTGATCAGAACGAGAAGTGACCTTGAAGCCACGATGGTCAATATCAAGCAGCCTTGGAATTCGAATCTTGGGCGATCCTTTTGTAGGCAACGAGAATCTCGTATAGATCCGGACTTACAAACAATGTTTCATCCGAAAAGTCCTTTAACCAGGCTCGATTGGTTCGTGCAGCATGCATCATCAATGCCATAACTTCACCAGCTGAAACTGGGACAGCCCGTTGCCGCTTGTCTACTTTGGGCAGATAGTCTTCAAACTGAAACACTTGTGGATGATCGTCGCTCATGTTGGGCTTCAAGTGAGTGGTACATATACTGACGTTTCCCTGGCAGTAGTTATCGGCAGTTCTGACTTTAACGATTAGGGAATTTGCAGCATTTCCGCGGCCTTCGCTAGCATTAGCGCCTTGCCAGCAATCTGAACTCATTCGATGGCTGTGACCGATTTGCGTTGGCTCAAACAGAGATCTTAAGGCGAGAAATCGCATGGGTGAACTTGCGGGCTTTGCTAAGAAGAATTCGGGCATTTCAGGCGCGTTAACTTGACAATACCAGTCTGTAAGCATAGATTCGCGCTCGTGCCTTTGGAAATGCTTCTATTGAGCAAGATCCTTTCTCCCCGACTATTGGCTGCGAGGCAGTCGCGGGGCTTTCGGTAAACTAGTGAAACGCAAGCTTGGCGCGAATGCTAGGCGAGCAAAAAGAGAATCAGACCGCATGATTGAGCTTAGCGGAATTGCCCGTCGACTACGTCTCCCTGTTGATCAACTTCGTATTGCAGCAGATCTTCTCGAACAGGGCTATCAGCCCTCTTTTATCCGTCGCTACCGGTCGGACGAAACAGGCGGCCTCTCAGTCGACAACCTTTGGTCGCTTAAGCTTGAGATCGATCGTCAGCTGCGATTAGACGAGGCGAAGCACCGCGCCCAAAAGCAGTTGCCCAAAGACGCAGAACTCGATGACGAAGCCCGCAAGTCTTTAGAACATACAACCACGCCGGCGGAGATTGACGTTGCTATGCGCTGCTGGCGTGCCCGTCGAAATCTAGCCCAGACTGCAGAGCGAGAAGCGAAAGCACAAGAACTCCTTGAATTCCTCATCTCGCACAGTGACGGAACTAGTACCGACGCTATTGCCTTGATTGCAGCCAAAGAGCAGTGTGATAACGAGCAAGCCGCGACACTGCTGCAACAAACCCAACGCTGGATTTCTTTGCTACTCCAGTGCGACACGATCTTAAACAATAAAATACGCCGCCAGATTCAAAAGAAGGCGAAGGTCAAAGTCGAATACATCGAAGGGGCGGAGAAGCAAAACGCCCCGGATACAGCTCAACAAAGCGAAAGCTCAGAAGAAGTCGCGTTATCTGAAAGCTCGGGCGATGATACGTCGAGTCCCTCGGAGGCGGCGGCTGCTTCCACTACGGAATCTCAACAGACGCAGGATAGTACAACTCCAGTACAAGATCCTGTAGTTGCTCCGGAGGGCGACGGCTCGGAACCGAGCGCTGCCGCGGATTCTTCGACGGATTCCTCCAACACAAACGATGCTTCCACCGCGCTAACCGAGACAGCTGCTTCCGAAAAGCCAACCGAAGTACAAATTGAAAGCCAAGAAGAAGTACAAGATGAAGGTCAAGCTCCTGGGACCCCAGGAACTCCGTCTGAGGAAGCAAGTAGCAATGAAAAAGCAGCCGAGCAGAGCGGAGACGAAACCAAGCAAGAGTCTCCTGTAAGCGTAAAGAAAGATAGCGGAAAGGAACATGGAAAAGAGAAGAGCGGCAGTAAAGACCCTAGCAAACTGACTCCCCGTCAACGCCGCCGCCGTTGGCTTGCCACCATGTTGCAGCCCATGAAGTCGCTCAACAAGAGCGTCTCTAGTTTGACTGCCTATCAGTTGCTAATGCTCGGCCGTGGACGCCGCAGTCAATTGATTGACCTCAAGCTGCAATACGACTCGAAGGATTTGCTGGATCAAGCTCGCGATACATTCGTGAATAAGTCGCATCCACTCGCAAACTGGTTCAAAAGCGCCGTTTCGGAAGCTTTCTCTGAGACGCTGCAAGCAAGAATTGAATCAGACGTCCTCTCCAACCTGGAAGAACAGGCCCAAGAAAAACTACTCGAGACTGCGGCTGACCAGTTGCATGCAAGCCTCATGCGCCGCCCAGTGCGAGGGCACAACATATTGCTGATCGACACAATTGGTCCTAAGTCATCCGTGATCGTCGTTGTTGATAGTCGCGGTGAAGTTGTTCATACAGATGAAGTTACTTGCTCTGCCCAACCTGATGTCGTCAACCAAAACGTAACAAAGCTCGGTGAGATCGCTCACCGTTATAAAGTTACGCTTGTGGCCATTACCAACGGCCCAGCCAGACGGTTCCTGATGATCACGTTGCGAGAACTGATGAAAATCAGTGCCGAAAGTGGACTGCGATGGACAATGGCTGACCGAAGTGGTGCCGAAGCATATGCTGCGGGGAAGACTGCTCTGCGTGAACTTCCCGTTTACAACCGACGCTTGCGGGCCGCAATTTGGGTTGCGAGATGCCTTCAAAACCCATTGGAGGAACTCCTCAAAGTCGATGTGAATCGTATGCGGCTAGGTAGCTACCAACGTAGCAACTTCAAGCACAGAACCATGGTGTTTATGGCATTGCACGGACTCCCCTAAGGAGAA
>JBCCEO010000892.1:0-3147 GCA_039030255.1 Planctomycetota bacterium
ATCGAAGGAACCGGTCACATCGGTATTTTCATCATCCTTCTTGGCCGCTTTCCGAGGATCGAAGCTTGCGTTCGCCTCTGTGACTTCGACATAGTCACCTGACTCAATATCGAGCAACATTTTGGTAATGCGGCTTTCGAATAGAGATTCGATTTCCGCTGCCTTCATATTTTTCGCAATGATCTCTTCGTCACCGCGTGTCGCCGTGAGGCCAGCAGCGGCCAAGATATTGCGCTGCTGATCCAATTCCTTGTTCTTCTTCTGCAGTGGCTTTAAGAAGACTGCGGCCGAGCTAACGACCAACGAACAAACCACGCAGAGAATAAAGGAAACCAGAAACGTATTGGCGATGGAATCTTTAGGCGGCATAGCGTAAAGCCCTCCGTTTTATGTTCGCCTGAACGACAAAGTAATCAATCAACGGAGCGAAAACGTTGCCAAACAGAATCGCCAGCATGATCCCTTCAGGGAACGCTGGGTTGATAACTCGAATCAGTATCGTCATGGCCCCAATTAGTGCGCCATAGAACCACTTACCAGTCTCAGTCATCGAGGCGCTCACCGGGTCGGTCGCCATAAAGACTGCCCCAAAGGCAAAACCACCGATAACAAAATGCCACCACGGAGGAACCCCGAACATGTAGTTCGTTTCACTTCCGAAGATGTACAGCAACGAGGACAGAACCAGGGCTCCGATACATGTACCAGCCATAATTCGCCAGGAACCGATTCCGGTCATAATCAAGACCACAGCCCCGAACAGACAGGCAAGCACACTCGTCTCTCCCATGGAGCCCGGGATAGTTCCGAGGAAAGAGCCCATAAATGTAATCTGATTTACGGCTACTTCCGTCGAAGCTACGGAAGCCGATGAGGCGACGTTACCCAGCGATTCAAGCGGAGTCGAATAATCCTCCATTGCCTTTGGCGTCACTGCAGCGAGCTGCCCAAGTGCAGTGGCACCAGAATAGCCATCATGCAAAACAACCTCAGTGCCATCCTCTAAGACCTTGGTACCGAGGACCACCTGTGCGGCAGTCCAAACCTTGTCGCCACTAATTTGACCCGCGTGAGCAAAGTATAGAAAAGCGCGAGCAGTCAAAGCCGGATTGAGAAAGTTTCTACCGGTTCCGCCAAAGATCTCTTTTCCAATCACGACACCAAACATAATGCCCAAGGCAACTTGCCAAAGCGGAATCCCAGGGGGCAAGGTCAATGGAAACAACAAGCCGGACACCAAAAAGCCCTCATTGACCTCGTGCCCGCGAATGCAGCTAAAGATGACTTCACAAATACCGCCAAAGGTCATGCAAACGATGTAGACCGGCAGAAAGAAGATCGCACCGTAGAACATATTGTCCAAGAAACTACCTGGATCATGGCCCAGCCCCAGGAAGCTGTGGATGTCATTGTGCCAGTCAAAGTAAGGCTCAAGTCCAGCTTGCTCCATCGCCTGAATGGCCAAGTTTGCTTGGTACCCGGTATTCCACAGAGCCATAAAAACGCATGGCACCAAGGCGATTACCACCATGATCATCATGCGTTTTAGGTCCAAGGCATCACGCACATGCGTGGATCCCTTGGTCACCTCGCCGGGCGTGTATAGAAAGGTATCGCCCGCTTCGTAAAGCGGATAAAACCTCTCCAGCTTGCCGCCCTTGGCAAACAGCGGATGCAGTTTGTCGAGCATATCCCGCAGGAATTTCATCGTTTTACTTAACCCTCTTTCTCAATCTTCAACAGGTTGTCCCGAAGGATTTCACCGTATTCGTATTTACCCGGACATACAAAAGTACACAGGCCTAGGTCTTCCTCATCCAACTCCAAACAGCCTAACTCCTGTGCTGAACCTGTATCCCGCGAGATCAAAGAACGCAAGAGCGGCGTTGCAATCAGATCCAGTGGCATCACTTTTTCGTATGAACCAATCGGCACCATTGCTCGCTCACTTCCGCCCGTGCTAGTCGTAAGCGGGAAATTTTTCGCCGCCTGCCAAGCTGCAGCAAAGGCCCGCGTTACCGAGAACTTGTCAAATCCAGGCATCTGCCAACCCATCAACTCCCGCTCGTGGCCCTCGGCCAAACAGGAAACCTGAAGATGATAACGGCCCAAGAAGTCGATGTGCTCTCCTGACTGACGGCCACAAAGGACCGAACCGGATACGATTCGATTGTCACCCGCAAGCAACTCTCCTTCTACCAGCTCCGCCAGACTGGCGCCTACTTGCGTTTTGATAAGTCGCGGTTTCTCAACAACGGGCCCAGCCAAAGAAATTGTACGTGCCAAATCCAGTTGACCAGTCAGGAATAACCTTCCGATTGCAATTACGTCTTGGTAGTTCAGATACCAGTTCGCTCGCCCCAAGGTTGCGGGCCTTAGGAAATGCATATGGGTGCCAGTTAGGCCTGCTGGATGCGGCCCGTCAAACTCAGCCACACGCACTCTGCTACTCAGCTTCTCACCTGGAACAGAGCTGTTAGGCGGACGCACCACAAAGACGTCGCCTTCTGTCAGTTTGGCCACCGCTTGAACACCAAGCTTGAATTCATCCCTCGCCTCTTCAACCACCCTCACAGGGCAGGGAGCGAGAGGATTCGAATCCATTGCATTGATAAAAATTGCTAGTGGTTCATCCGATTGGGGCGACGGAACGCGACTAAATGGTCGTGACCGCAACGAGGTCCACAAACCTGAATCGACAAGCTTCTTGACAACATCTTCTCGAGAAAGCTCGCCAAGCTGCCCTTCTTGCACCGATCCGAAGTCAACGCTCTCCTGGTCGCCTTGCTTATCGATCACCAAAGAAAGAAAACGGCGCTTTGCGCCGCGGTTGATCGACCTTACAACTCCTGAAGCCGGAGCGGTAAAACTTACTCCGGCCGTTTTCTTGTCAGAGCAGACTGGCTGCCCCAGCTGTACCGTATCTCCTTCAGATACCAAAAGCGTTGGACGCATTCCGATGTAGTCGTCTGCCACTAAGGCAACTTGACCCACATCCTTAAATTCAGGCTGCGCGTCTAATTGTGGTTCGCCATCAATCGGGACGTTCAGCCCCCGATCGATTTCAAATCGTTCCACCATTGCTTTTCCCATTCCCAATGAAAGGCAATCAATTCAATTTGTAGTTTCATTTCCGTGCGAACACGC
>JBCCEO010000893.1:0-3146 GCA_039030255.1 Planctomycetota bacterium
CTTGATGTCCCGGTTTTCAGACACCGGAATCCGGTCGGCCAGGGTCAAAGAGGTGGGTTGATCGCTGAGATTCTCGACCGAGACCACAAAGGACACCTCCATACGCGTGCGCCGGCGACGGACGATCGAGCTTCGCTTGCGGTCGAGTTTGCGGGTGAGCTTGATGTGGTCGGCCACACCCACGAAGAGCGCAAAGCCCTCCCCTTCGGCCACGAAATCCATCTCGGTCATGCCCAAGAAGGTGCCGTCGCTGACTGTTCTTGTCCCTTTCCTTATCGATACCCAAGCGGGAGCGGGCGACCAAGAGTTGCGAATCCAATCGCGATATGGTCCTTGGTCGCAAGTATCTGATGGAGCTAGCGAATACTTCTTTGCCTCTGTGTGTGGAACCAAAGGCATCGTTTTTGAAATGAAAACCGGGCGCCAATTGCGAGTTTTTGACTTCCTTGACAGTAAATTTCGCCAGATTGAAATCCACAAACAGCTGGTACTCGTCTTTTCGGACATGAAACTACATTGCGTAAGTTTACCCGACAGCATGGAAGACATATTTGAATTCCCAAATACAAGCAAAATCATTGCGGCGACAGTGGACGAGAAGGCTTTAATCGCCATTGTCGCTAACTCGCAGAACGAGGTCTTTGGAATCAGCTTCAAAGACCCGAACAAACTGATACTTGCGTTTCGAGTTACATTGCGTTTAGAGGATTCGAACAATCGGATAAATGGCATCCAGAGCCTATCAGATGGCAGATTCTGTGTCTCTACAATGGAACGTTCCATTCATTTGTTTGATCGTCAGGGTGGCGAAAAGGCTTCCGAAGCCATCGACCACGAGATCCTTGATATGTGTTGTCCGGATG
The DNA here is from genome assembly GCA_039030255.1 of Planctomycetota bacterium. GTDB lineage: Bacteria > Planctomycetota > Planctomycetia > Pirellulales > Pirellulaceae > Aureliella. The sequence goes on from JBCCEO010000893.1 coordinate 864, forward strand.
CAGAAACGGTAGTAGTCACTGGTAGACGCGAATGTTCGGTGCTCGCCACAAGCAACCTAAAGAAGACGGCCAATTTCTCGTGGCAGGAATTTGTGCGAACCGCAAAAGAACATCTTGAACTTGCGGTCCAGTTGAAATCAAGTCTTCGAGGATCTGCACGCACTCGGGCAATAGTCTGCTTTGCGCACGGACGACAGGACTTCTCCATATTTTCAGACTCAGGCGCGAGTGTAATTGGGCAAGTAATGGCCGATCAAGGACAGGTTTCAAGATATTCATCAACGAGGAATAATCGAAATGGCGTGTATGACTTGATCGCACGGTGGAACGGCAGCGAAAATGATGTCAGTGTTGCGATCTCGGGGGCAGGTAAGTGTGCCATTTCGACTAACGGAAGTTTCTCCATCATTGATCTCGTTACAGAGAAGGTTGTTTACTTTTCTGACGATGAACTGTCGGGGTGTTTGCTTAAGTGGCTGACAAGCGACAAGCTCTTGAAGATCTCGGCCTACATGCAGGAGACTTGGCTTGTTGATGGATCGACAGGGCACCACTTATCCGTTGATCGCAATTCTTCCTCTGCTTATTGCATTCACTATAGTGCAAAGCACGACGCCCTACTCGCTGGTTTCGGTGACGGCTCCGCCACGATGCTTGAACTCGGAACTGGGCGAGCTAAATATCTGCTGAAGTCAGATTTTCGAAATGCGCCAGTAACGGATGTGCACTTGCACTCTGGACTTGCATTCAATATCGAGCAAGGCGGGCTGCTGCATGCTAGTACGATATCTGGTGAAAAAATCGGCATGATGAACGCCGTGATTGATGGCAAGCCACTTATGCAATTGAAGCAAGCGGACAGCGGTCTCATGACTTCCGCTTCCGTTTTTGGCGATGCTCATCAAAGATTCATGTGTATGAAAAATAATGCAAGAGTCGTCTTCAAACCCGATTTCGATTTGCGTGAGATTTCGCTTGACGATGCCATCTGCCAGATGTCCAACACTTTGTATAAGGTTTGGCGCGTGCCTGAGAGTGGAATCATTACCCACGCCGTTTCCCCCAACGGATCCTTCGTTGCAATTGGGAATTTGCGAGGGAGAATCGCCGTATGCGACGCAAAGAACAAGACGTATGTATGGGTGCATGGTATTGTTGCTTCGCCGATTACTGCCGCTACATGGACCTCAGAACAACAGCTTCTTGTCGGAACCGCACGTGGAAGCGTTTATGCAGTCAAGTACCTGGATAACGCCTGGTCCAGTGAGAAGCTTGTCAACGCGAAGACTGTGGATGCAATCTCTGACCTGGAATACTCGAATGAATTAGATTACGTTGCAATCGCTCGCTTATCTGGCAAGATTAGCCTTTGGGACACCAATAAACTCGAACCAATCACGAGTCTCGTTGCTCCTGCAGATACTTACGACGTCTCATTCCTCGGACCAAGACAGTCCTTGGCGATTGCGACCTCAAGGAATGGAGTGCAGTTCCGCAACTTGGGCACCGGTTCACTGATCGCATCGCACCTACCAATCGGATCTCCAGGCCCGGGTGTGATTTCGCCTGATGGGTTCATGAGTGCGATTCTTGAGGATGAGAAAGAGGCTAGAATGTTCTGGCAAGTTTCAGATGCGCCAACAACTCCAGTAAACTTAGAAGTCTTTTACCGGGATTTCTATTTTCCAGACTTGCTCCGAACGGCGATGCTTGGCGAGACGCCAACACTAGAAAGATCTCTTTTGTCACTCAATCGAGTTCAACCTCCGATTGCTATTTCTCGTATTTCGGTATCGGATGGCGAACCCAATTCCGATGAGGTTGAGGTTGAGATTCAAGTTTCTGGAGCGTCTGCTCAGTATGGCTCAGGTAAGACTGTCCGGATAATGTCAACAGGAGTGTTCGACTTAAGATTGTTCCGTGAGGGTCAACAGGTGGGGCAGTATCCTTCCGATGCGATTGATGCGGCTCTACCAACGATTGCTCGTACGGAAGAGCAACGTGAGTGTTGGCGATCCGCTTCGCGCATTTGCGAAGCAGACGGAAGTAAGTCGGTGACTTTCCGTGTTCGTCTACCACATAATCGGCCTGCGGGGAGTCAGATAGAATTCACCGCATATGCATTCAATCGTGACCGAATTAAGAGCGTTACCGCAAAGAGATCTTTCAAAATACCAGCCCACTGAGGCCCTTCTGCCCATGATGGGCACGGTCCAACTTGCCCGCCAATCGGACCTCAGCTTGATAGAGCAACCGCTATTGGCTCTCTACTCAGAGGCAGAC
>JBCCEO010000894.1:0-3135 GCA_039030255.1 Planctomycetota bacterium
CAAGAATACGCTTCGAAATATCAAAACAACCACGGTATTCAACCGAGCTTACTCTACAAAGACTTCGGGCGCAGCGAAGACGACCAACAACTCAAATTCGAGTTTCCTACTTGAGCTTCTCCGCCAGACTCTGAGGCGAGCAAGGAATCAGCTTAGGATAGCTCTTGCTGGCTGGTAGCATACATGACTGCAAAGTCTGCCACGGATGCGACATCAAGCTTCTGCAACGCAGACTGCCGACGACGGTCAATGGTGCGCGGGCTCAAGTCTAACTGGAGACTGATCGCTTTGTTTGGCATTCCAGCAGCAGCCAGCTTCATGATCTGCAGTTCTTCGTCACTCAACTTGTCGATCAAGGTTTGAGCATTTTCGATCCTGGACTTCCGCTCAAAGCTCCGCCGGCTGATCTCCACCGCATTCTTGACCGCCGTAATTAATTGCTGTGACTTGAACGGCTTTTCGAGCAAGGTAACCGCACCTTGCGACATGATTTTGATTGTCCGCGGAACATCAGCGTGTGCGGTTACTACGACAACCGCCAGACAACTGCCGGCAGCCAAGAGACGTGTTTGCACCTCGATGCCGTTAATCTGTGGCATTTCTAGGTCAGTAACCAAACAGCCTATATCATCTACATGAACGGAATCAAGCAAAGCTGCTGGGGAGCTAAAAATCTCCGCCGCAAATCCATGTGCGTGCAAAACTTGCCCAATCGCGGAAAGGACGCCTGGATCATCATCAAGAACCAGGACCCTTGCAGGCTGTTGCTCAGTGACGGTTGTTTCAGCCTGGCTCAACGCAGAAATGGAGGGCGTATTAGTGACGTTCATAAACTCAACTCAAAACTAGTTGAAATGGCGAATCTTCGCCGATCTACAGAGGGGTATTTCGGCAATAATAGTGGATGTCGAGGGAAAGTTCTAGGCGGCATTCTAACGAATATAATCGCAAAAAACGAATGATTAGTTTCTACGTGTTTCAATCGTGATTCACACAAGTTCGAGATCTAAAAACCAAACTTAACGAAGATCCTAAAAATTTGAGAGTTCCAAGGGGCAATGGAACTCTCGATATGGGTCGCCTGGTTAGCCAGGCGACCTTCTTTTTTGCTTCGAACCGCGTTTTTTTGGCGACTAGCAACTTGAAACTTGCAGATGCTGGCGCAACTTTGGTGCTGCAACGGATCCCCATCTGCCGCTGCAACGGCCCTTTCTGCGCCAGACAATAAGTAACACTTTCTTGGGTTGTATCATTTTTGATCAAGCCAACTTTCGAGATCCCTGCGGCATTACAGGCCATTGTTCTTAAACGCCATCTATTGCGCGGAGCACTGCACCGGAGATAACGCAGCTAGCAGCAATCAATATTCATTCATAGCTCCAAGCGGATCATATTCCACCGCAATGGTGAACAAGTTTCGCTGATGCAACTAGTTCAGATACAGGTAAAAACCACAAGTAACGTTCCCCTGCCCAACACAAATCGCTCCATTAGGGGGGATTTGCTTCCGTATTCAGCCCATTGCTTGACTGAGAGAGACAACAACAAGTACAATGAGGCCGCTTTCGATCGCTAAAGTGCTTAATTAGCATGGTTGAAACCCTTTTCAAACTATTCTGACCGGCCCTTCCCAACTCCCCTCGTACTCTCTAGTCACCAACTAACGTCAACGTGGTAGTATTTGGGCCGCATTGATACAGAAAATCGATCTATTTCCCTTTCTAGTTCTTTCTCTCAGGAAAACAAATGAAGAAAAACCAAGGATTTACCCTAGTCGAATTGTTGGTGGTCATCGCCATCATCGGCATTCTAGTAGGACTCTTGCTGCCAGCCGTTCAAGCGGCGCGAGAAGCAGCACGACGCATGTCCTGCCAGAACAACATCAAGAACATCGCTCTTTCGATGCACAACTATGAAAGTGCCTACCGTACTTTCCCATATGGTGCCATTGCGGATTTCGGTACTGCATTGCCCAATACAAACCTTTACAGCAGTGCGTTTTCCTCGACTCTACCTTTTATCGAGCAGGAAAACTTGCAGAACCTCATCGACTACAACTTCCCGTGGGAACGGCAGCAGCCTCGGGTCGCGATGGTGCCGATCGCCATTTTCGCCTGTCCATCCGATCCAGACGACAACCCGATCGTTGACACGGAATTGGGATTGATTCTTGCTTCTCTAGGTCACACTGTCGGTGACACATTCGGTATGACTAGCTACCTTCTCAACAAGGGTGCAGCAGTCCAATGGTGTAACCAGCCGAAGCGTATCGTTGGTCGTGGAATGTTCGACATCGGAATTGGCGTCAAATTCCGTGACGTTACCGATGGTTCAAGCAACACATTCTGCCTTGGTGAAGGAACCAACGGTGGTGATTGGAGAATGTGCGCCGGGCAAAGTTGTGTTGGTCCACTGGCCACTAACTCTCAAGGTAACGAAGTTGTACCACAACAAGGTTGGATCATTCCTCAGGTGAACAGTACAAGTATCCAAGCCGCTGGACTGCCTCCACGAGCTGGTATCTTTGCTTCTACCTTTGACCAGCTGAACAAGAAGATTGTCACAGCTACATTGGTAGACGATGCTGGATTCACGATCTGTACTCCTGGCGACAACGATACCGTAAGTAACTTCCGCAGTAATCACACTGGCGGCGGTAACTTCGCGATGGGCGACGGTTCCGTTCAGTTCATTTCAGAAAACATTGGTCTGGATGAATACCGAGCTCTGTCTACGATCCAAGGAAATGAAGTTTCTACGATCGCTCCGTAGTCGTTTCCTGGTAATGCAACCAACAAGAACACTCGCAGACCAAAATATCTGCGAGTGTTTTTTTGCGCTCCAACCTTTTGTATATCGCATTGCAACGATAGCAATCAACGCAATGTCGCACGCGTAAAAAGCTTGGCGAGAGATCAGATTGCGGCCGCAAGTCAGCTGGACTATGCCTTGGGTTTCGCTAAGAAGTACCCCAGAAAGGCCATTGGAAAATAAGCCGTGATTAAGTCTAACGCGTTGAACCAAAGGGGCCCGCCTAAAGCATAGCAAACAACGATGCCGCCAAATTGGAACCAAGCTCCAATCCCCATCGCGAATCTCAGCTTTCCACGCTGCACGAATAGCGAAGCGTGGAAA
>JBCCEO010000895.1:0-3129 GCA_039030255.1 Planctomycetota bacterium
CATGAACTGAGAACTCCGCTCAACAGCATTATTGGCTTCAGCGATGTCATTCGCGACATCGATTCGCTCAGTGAAAAGCAACGCAAGTATGCGGATAACATTCAATCCAGCGGCAAAGTTCTGCTGGACATGATTAACGAGATATTGGATTTGGCAAAGATCGAAGCAGGCAAGATGCAGCTCTCTGCCAGCAGTTTTGATTTGCAGGAGCTTATTTCCGCACAGTGCGACATCCTACGCCCGTTAGTGGACGAGAAAAACGTTGACCTGCAAACGCAGTTCGAGAGTGAAAACTACGAAGTATTCCAAGACCGCTCCAAGCTGCAGCAGATCCTCACCAATTTGCTCTCCAACGCTATTAAGTTCACGCCGGATGGCGGAATAATCGTAGTGCGAGCAAGAATGACGGAAGAAGGATTGGCAATGCCCGAATTCCAAATTGCAGTAGAAGACACCGGAGTAGGAATTCCGGAATCCGACTTCGAAATCATTTTTCAAAAGTTTCGCCAGAGCAACGCCGTGCTTGAAAACGACGGTTTAACACGTCAATACGCGGGTACCGGACTTGGACTTTCCATCGTGAAAGAACTTTGCAAACTGCTCCAAGGAGAAATACATCTGCGAAGCCAACTTGGAACGGGCAGTACTTTCACAGTGACCATGCCTGCCTTTTTGGATGCCGGCGATTTGCCAAACGAGCAAGTTGGAGGATTCTAGCTGATGCAAAATCAGGAGGCTGCCACCGCAGACATCCAGGTTCTTGGGCTAGATGTCGGAGGCGCTAATCTCAAAGCCGCCTTTAAAGATGCCGCAGGAACTCTGCAAGTACGGGATGCCGAGTTTCCGATGTGGCGCAAAAACCTGGAACTGACCGAGGCCGTTGAAGCCTTGGCCCACGAGCTCTTCTCGTCCACTTTTTCTAACCAATCGTCCAGCCAAGTCGCCCGCGGTGAGGGGCCCAGCCATGTCGCCAACGGTAAGGGGTCTGGCCATGTCGCCCTGACCATGACGGGCGAATTGGCCGACTGCTTTGCCAATCGTGCAGAAGGCGTGAAGTACATCGTCGAATCGGTCGCCAGAGCCTGCCCCACTTCGAAGATCCATGTCTATTCTGTCGAAGGCCGCTGGCTAACGACCGATGAGGCAATTCAGCAAACCTGGAATGTAGCGGCCAGCAATTGGCACGCTCTAGCCAGCTGGGTCTCCAACAACCTAAGACAGGCTAGCAAGCCACTCGCAGTTTCCGATAGTGTCCTGGTTGTCGACATCGGCTCAACAACCGCCGACATCATTCCTGTCGGAGTCACGGGGTTGCTAACCGAAGCTCGCACCGACCGTGATCGTCTGGCACTCGGACAACTCGTCTACACAGGAATCGAACGTACTCCGGTGTGCGCTATAGTCTCCTCGTTGAAAGTAGCCGGGGTCCAAATCCCTATCATGGCGGAACGCTTTGCGGACAGCTTGGACGCCTATCTCGTGCTAGGACTGCTAGATGAGCAATCCAACAATCTGAATACCGCCGACGGTCGACCGAGAACGTCCCATGCAGCAAGCGGCCGTTTGGCTCGCATGATTGGCGAAGATGCAGAACGCTTGCAGCCCGAAGACCTTTGCTCGATTGCCAATCAAATTGTGGAGCAACAAGTTGATCAAATAGCCTCCGCAATCGACCGTAACATGCCGCAGGGACGAATCTACTGGAGCGGACACGGTTTTGCTTTGCAAGACAAAATAAGTCGCAAGCTCGGCGACCAATATCAGTGCATACACTTGCGCGACACTTTCGGCGAATTGGCTTCCCGCTGTGCACCTGCCTTCGCGGTGTCTGAGCTCCTGCGCCAAGAACTCTGTGGCTTTTCGGAACCAGGAGAGCAGCAGTGAATTGCCGCGTCGTAAAAGTAGGTGGGAGCCTGCTGGACCTGCCTGATCTCGCATCGCGAATTGACCAATGGCTTGAGTCTCAGCCGCCTTTGGATAACTACTTTATCGTGGGCGGAGGCGAAATGGTCGAAGCCGTTCGCGTCCTCGATAGAATCCATTCATTGGACGAAGAGTTTGCGCACTGGTTTTGCGTTGACCTGCTAAATGGATCTAGCAAAATAATGCATCAGATCTGTCCGAAAATGGACTTAATCAAGTCCGAAGAATTTCTAGGTTCAATCTTCGAGAGACGTGGCACAGTGCCGGACGCCAAAGGAACGAAAACCTTTCTGGTACAACCTAGCGCTTTTTACCGTAATCGCAACTCGCAAAATTGCGGTCTGCCCAGCAGCTGGGCGACTACCACCGATTCCATTGCCGCACTTCTTTGCAACCGTTTAAATGCGCAGGAATTAGTGCTGCTCAAGTCTCAAAAGCCTCCTGAAACCCAGGCGGAGCTAGAAAATTTGGCAGCCTCAGGCTACGTCGACGCGAGTTTTCCGCTCGCCGCGATGGATCTGAATGTACGCTTCGTAAATCTAAGATCCGTTGACTTAGACGCGTGATTTGTAGGGTCTCGCCATAATTTGGATTAGGCTGGAATGGCGTTCATAAGTGCTGGAACTAATGGTTCAAAGATAAAAAACTTAGCCAGTCACCGGGCCTTAAGTCATTACAATGCAAGAGCTTATAAAAAATAGCCATGAACGGTACGCCATAAACTTGCGCCTTGTTTTGCCAGCGAAAAGTGCCTCCACTGCAGACAAAATAATACTTCCTGCGAAGATGCACGAGAACTCCCACTAGGAGGAACCAGCATGTCAATTGCCATCGAAACCAATGATCGACAGAATATGGCGGTAAGCAATACGGCCCATTCGCCATCCAGAGAACTCGTCGATCCGCTTTGGCAACGGCTGAACGACTTTACGCTCGACCTACCCGATGTCGGATTGAATTTCAGCGAACGATTGGCCAAAGAAAACGGCTGGAGCCTGACTTATGCGCGCCGGGTGATCGAGGAGTACAAACGATTTGTCTTTTTGGCAATGCGCTCCGGTCACGTTGCTTGCCCCTCCGAAGATGTTGAATTTTGTTTTTTTACTAAGTTTGACTTTGGCCCTTATGCTACATTCGAAACAATGATCTTCCAAATGTCAATAGGATTTGGTTTGAAATAGTTCACTTCGGTGTTTTTGGTCGAAG
>JBCCEO010000896.1:0-3124 GCA_039030255.1 Planctomycetota bacterium
ATCAGTAAAGGAAAAACGCCTAAGGTTGCCATCGCCGCAGCGATGAGAAAACTACTGGTAACCCTAAACGCAATGGTAAAAAACAATGAGCTGTGGCAGTCAGCCACCTAAAAACGGTTGACGCCAAACACAGTCGCTCCCGCAAGCAAGCGGGAGGATTAGTTTGAAGAAGCACAGCTACAAAACGCATCGGATTGCTCCTCAAAACGATCGCCCTCTAAGGCTCTCAAGGATTGAGCTTGCTCTTCAGTTCCGCGTTCGTAGGAAAGCGTTTTAGTCCGCGTCGGTAGGCATCTTTGGCTTGGGGCGACTTTTGCTGCTTGGCATACAGATTGCCCAACTCCAAATATGCCTTCGCGTGGCTCGGTTGCCGCTTCTGTGCTTCCTGCTCCTGGATGATCTTTTCTAGCAAACGAACTGCCTGTCGCTCCCAAGGCTGGTAATCGGACTGGGCATAGTAAGCCGCTTTGGACATTTGAGCATCCCAATTCTTGGGTTCCAGACGCAAAGCTTGGTTGTACGCTCGATCGGCCTCCATGGAAATCTGATACGCTTCGTTGTCCGAGGAAGCATATTCGATCGACATGGCCAGCAGAGTCCCGTAGACAACCCAAGCACTCGTATTGCGCGGATCACGTCGCGTAATCGAGCTGACGCGGTTGAGTACTTTTTCAAACTCTTCTGAGGAAGCGACCAATCCCAAGAGTTGCTCACCGGCGGGCTCCCAAAGACTTGCTTCCAGAAACTGCTCAACCATTTGTTCCGCACTCAACGTCTGGGTTGATAGCAGCGGGTCCCCGGTTCTCAGCCAAGAAGCGTAGCCGGCGGAATGAATTTTCTCACTATCGGCAAATCGCTCCGGAACAAAGCCCATCCATACTTCGGCCATTTCATCGTTCGTCTCCCAGCCCCATTTTATCGATTGTTTTCCTTCGGTTGGATTGTCCGGATTGTCGGCCGAGTTATCCCAAGTAAACCAAGCATCGATACGACTGCCCTTGGGCAAGAACTGTGGTTTTCGAAAGGTATAGATGCTTTGCCAACGAAAGTCCCAATCCGAAATGTTGACGAGCGGGACTTCCTCTCCATCGGGCAAAGTGGCGACGACTTTGGCCGAAGTTCCGAGATAATGCATGTGCGGCATAACATCTACAAGCGTGAGATTGGCTGGGGTTTCCATCCAGAAGTGCCGTTCATAATTGGCATCGCCCGGAGAAATATTCATATCCTGAGTACCAATTACCAAGCCATCCAAATATTTGCGAACAGGTTTCTTTGCAAAGTAGAGAGCAAGTGAGCTCTGATCCTGCGTTGCCCTGCCACTGAGATGGTAATGAATCTCAATGACAACCTCGCCACCTTTCTGCAAGTAGATTCCGTGGTCTGGCGGCAATCGATAAGGCTCCATACCTGGTGTCCAGCCTCCGAGCGCGGCCGACCCATCTTCACCCGTGGCGTCGTAGTCGATGAATCCGCCTGTTCCGAAGACGGAAAAACCTGGTGGTTGATCCTCGGCGTCCAACTCCCTTCCTCGACCTGCGTAATCCACGAAAGAATTCATATGATGCACGACCGTTGGATCACCTGGTTTGAAGTCCATGGCAACAATCACTACATCTTCAGGAAGTGGATTGGAGATGACAAAGTAGCGATAGACGTCTTTTCCTTCGGCAGGAACTTCAAATGGTTCCGGCATCTTCAGCACCATGTCTGGCTGGCCCATGCGCCAGTCGCCTCGCGGAAGTGGCGGTGGCGGAAGCATTTCTGCTGAGGAGCCTTCTGCTTTTCCGGATTCATTCCATTGCGTCAATACGGAGATTTGGCGATCGCTCAGAATTCGTTCCGCCTGAAAGTGACCGAAGCCTGGTTCGGCTTTCCAAGGCGGCATTAGGCGTTCTTCGCACACGATTGCTGACATCCCGGCCCGACGTTTGGTCTGCTGATAATTCTCGAGCGCGAACGGACCAATACCTCCTTGTCTATGGCACTCGACACAATTCGCATTAACAATCGGCGCAACATGCCTGGCGTAGTCAATCTTCTCGGGAAGTCCTCCGTCCCAGGCCTCGAACATACATCCAACCGGCGGCTGCTGCGCATGAATTGGTCGTCTTCCAGATGCCGCCGCTGTTATGGCATCTTGCAAATCGTGTGACGTAATGGTGGCTCGCAACCGACCAATCGATACAAAGCGATTATCAATCCTGCCGCGATAGAGGACCTTACCATTCGCGTCGACGACAAATGCTTCGGGCACGTGAGTGGGCTCTAAACGCATGGCCAAGTCGCCTACTGAATCCCAAATCAGCGGATATTTGAGGTCGTACTTCTCATGAAACTCGCGCGCTTCTGGCAAGGAAATCAGCGGATCGGATAGAACTCCGTACAACGCGATGCCAAGCTCTTCTGCTTCGGAGTGCAATTGATTTAAATGGGGCGCAAATCGATTTGCGATTGGACAGCCGGTGTCCAAAAACACTAGTGCATGTGGTCTTGCCCCATCTTCCATACCAAGGCGATGGAGCTTGCCCGAGATATCAACGACGCGCGTACCAACTACCGAACTGGCCTTCGTTGGTTCGGCACCAAGAACTGGAACAGTGGCAACGCCAACCAGAAGTAAACTGGTATAAAGGCTCGTTTTCAAGATGGAACTCAGCATAGTTATCGTCCTCCTTGGACAGGGGCTTCGACGAGGGTTGCAACAAATCGGCTTGAGTACTACGAAAACCAAGGGAATGAATTTTCATTGAGTACGGGTTTTGATTGTCGATGTTGACAATATATGCCAGCCGGGTATATTGTCAATATTGAAAATTTACTTTTGGAGCCAATTGAAATGGGCCGTCCAAATCTAGCGGAAGTTAGAAAAGTCGAAATACTGGATGCCTTCGAACGATGCGTCGCACGTTTTGGGCTCGAAGGAAGCTCGCTGGAACATATTGCCGATGAGGCTGGTATGAAGCGTAGCATTCTTCGGCATTACATTGGCAATCGAGATGACTTAGTCGAGGCTTTGGCGGGGCGCGTGGTCCAAAAGTACCGAGGCTACGTGGATTGTTTTGTCGAGAGTGTCAGCTCCAAGAATCGCGTGAATCAGCTCATTGATTTTCTATTTCCGAAT
>JBCCEO010000897.1:0-3121 GCA_039030255.1 Planctomycetota bacterium
CAGCGCGAGACTGCCGATGTGGTTGATGCGATTGAGAGCAGTACCTCTCAGGTAGTAGAGGGAACGCGGCGTGTGGATGAAGCAAAACAGAGTCTGGCCCGTATGGTGGGCGAATCGCGAAGTATAACGAGCGGATTGCTAAGGAGAATGAAAATTCTGACAAGAAGAAAAAGCCTCGCGTTTTCAAGCCACGAGATGTGGTGGACGTAGCAGATTTTAAGAAGGCTTACGGTATCGATTATCGCAATATGATGCAGGAAGTGCGCGATTGCCTGGCTGAGCTGCCAGAGCGATTCCCGGCTTATGAGGATCAAGGATATGAACTAGCTGGTTTCGTGTGGTTTCAAGGTTGGAACGATCAGTACAATGATTACTGGCTCTCCTACGAAAAGAATATGGCCAACTTCATTCGAGATGTCCGGACGGAACTGAAGGCTCCAAATCTACCGTTCGTCATTGGTCAGATGGGTAATGGTGGTCTAGTCGAGGAAATCAAAGAAGACTCGCCACGCTACGTAATCAAGAAGGCCCAGGCTGCGGTGGCGGAAGCAGCCGAGTTTGCCGACACGGTTACCTGCGTTCGAACCGACCAGTACTGGGATATGGAGGCTCATGCCATTTATACGGGGCCTGGCGGCTGGAGCAAAGACGTAGACAAGTGGCGTCAGTTCGGCAACGACCGGCCCTACCATTACCTTGGAAGCCCCTGGTTCTTTGCACAAGCTGGAACTGGCTTTGGGGAAGCTATGGTTGAACTGCTCGAATAGCATCGCAGACATGCTTTTTGCAATTCATTGCCCTGCACAGGCTGACATGCAACACCAAAAAAACTCCCCCGCAACGGATTGCAGAGGAGTCTTCGGAATGGTGCTCGGTTAGATCAGACAAGTATCGTACTTTTAAAGGTACTCTTCCCATCCACGTGTTTTCAGTTGCTTCACTACTTCACGAACGCGTTCTTCTTCCTGCTTAGGAGCAACGAGCGTCGCGTTCTCAGTGTGAACAACGATAGTATCATTCATGCCGATGGTAACCAGCAAGTGTTCGTCTTCGCCGTAAACTATCATACGTTGCGACTGGATCGGCAAGTACTTGCCTCGCACGCAGTTTCCTTGCTCGTCGGGCTCGGTCAGGCGACCGATAGACTGCCAACTACCAACGTCGTCCCAATTGAAAGTTGCTTCGATGACAGCAACATCGTCGTAACGTTCCATCACCGCATAGTCGATTGAACGGCCGTCGATCTTTGAGAATTCGCGTTCCAAGGTTACGTCGAAACCTGGCGTGCCCATCGCGTCTGTGATCGCGTCGATGTGCTTCATCATTTCAGGTTCGAATTGGCGAAGAGCATTCAAAATTGTTGCAGCTCGCCACATGAAAATGCCGCTGTTCCAGTCGTAATTCCCGGCGGTCAAATAGGACTCAGCGGTTTCACGATTTGGCTTTTCACGGAAGCATTCGACTTTGTATGCACCCGAAACACCGCTTTCAGTCAGTGCTTCGCCGCGTTGCACGTAGCCGAATGACTCTGCTGCATAGCTAGGACGGATGCCAAAGGTTACGATTCGATCTGGAGACTCTTCGATGAGCTTGACACCGTTATTCATGCAATCCTGGAATTGGGCGTCAGTGCTAATGATGTGGTCCGCAGGCAAAACGAGCATGACGGCATTGGGATCAGCGTAGTGAATCAGTGATGCAGCTAGTGCGATACAAGCAGCAGTATCCCGTTTCATGGGTTCACCAACGATCTGCTCAGGTGGAACGTCGGAAAGCTGCTCACGAACCGCATCGACCAAATGCTTGTTCGTCATAACCAAGGTGTGTTCAGGCGAAATTAAGCCACCCAAGCGGTCGCTCGTCGCTCGCAGCATCGAATTGGATCCGACCAACTGCAGGAGCTGTTTGGGATGTTTATTGCGGCTGGCGGGCCAAAATCGAGTACCGGATCCACCGGCCATGATGACTGCGTGAAGCAAATCTTGTCTCCGTTCGAGGGTAGGGCAAGTCGCCAAGTTTTCTTGAAGCATTTGTTCACCAATTCTAAAAGTTTTTACCTATTTTCACCACCGCAGCCCGCAGTCCACCAATAGTGTCTAGCTGAAGCTAGGTCGGAATGGGGCTCAGTCAAAACAAAGTTACGGAGAGTTCCCTTAATGGGCTGCAAAGCGGTACAAATCTGCGTAAGCCACGCCCGCGTTCGTTACGCCTCAGCGATTCAAGTCGCATTCCAACAGCAGGCCGAGAGTAGAAACACGGCATTCGAATTTTCGAGAGCAGGATTCCTGCTTCGAGAGTTTCGGATCAAGGAGGATTCAACTCAAAGTTGGAGATTGTCCAATCCTCAGACCGATCTTCTCCGGCTGTGGCATACCGAAGGTGCAGCAGCATTGACCGTAAGATGAGAGCCTGGCTTCGAACCGACGCATTCAAAGGTTTTCCGCCACTTCGCGCAAGTAGGCCGGTGCGTCGTGAATCGCTGTGGAGTTTGAACAACTCTTACTTGGATCACAGCCACTTGATTCGGTTAGCCATTTATTGAAAAGAGATCTATCTGTTCGAATAAAGCAAGTGCACTGCTGTATGCACCGGTGTTTGCTGATTGGAGATGATTGGCCCCAGATGCAATTAGTCGCATTGGGCTAAGAATGAGCGTCCATCTTCAGAATCTTGGAACTGCACAAATTCTATTAGACCGTTCCTTCAACTGGGATTTCTCGGAGGTTGGAGCTTTTGCAACAGAAAATTACAAAACGAAATGGCATGCAGGCTTTTTGCACTAATCGCAATAAAAGACAAGTTCTGATGAGTTTCTGCTGCGGGCGCGCGATCGCTCCTTGGTTATATCGTTAGCTACACGCACTGATTTGCCGCCGCCGACGTTATCGGGAGGCGGCTAGCTTGAATTCATCTGGATACGGCCACTTGACTCACACCGTTTCAGCTACTCGTCGCTTTGCTTATTGTGAGCGTCGATAAGGGCCTTCACGATTTCGCGCGGCAGTGCATAGCTTCGAACACGACTATTTCGAGCAATATTGAGCCCTAGGCAGTTCCGTTCATATGGGAGAGACGAGCTGATCTTATGGGAGCAGTGTTGGTGGACGTTGTACTGGATTGG
>JBCCEO010000898.1:0-3107 GCA_039030255.1 Planctomycetota bacterium
CCCGATCTATTGGTTGGGTAGAACGACTGGAGTTGCCCGACAGAAATCCTGGCAAGTTGCTTTGTGAGCTCCAGTTCGTATGAGAGTCCGCCTTCGGGTTGCGGATGCGACGCGTTCCAGACACTCGCCTCTTCTTTCGTAAGCGGCTCAAAGTCGACTTCCTCGACGCTGGTTACCCCTAAGCCTAAATGCTCGTTGAACCACTCGTACATGGTCTCGCGCGACACGGCATTGTAATTGTGAGGAAACTCAAGCATAGGCCGGCAGAACACGTCGTCTGCTACCCCCAGCATCGAGTAGAGTTGCTGAAGTTCGGGATAACCCTTGGTCATCATTTCCTTTGTCCAGTCGTTGGCAGCAGTCATCGCCTGCGGCTTCGGAGCGAACAACGCGGCTAACTCGACATTTCCCGTGCCGACGCGAAGTAGCGAACAGTTCTCACAAGTACAGCCACCTTGCATGGATGTAGAAACCATGCCATTGGGAAACGCCGCAATGGGCCGGTCATCAATGGCACAAAGCAGGATCGTCTGCGTTCCTCCCCCGCTTCCTCCCGTGACCGCCATGCGTTTTGCATCGACATCGGGAAGCTCTTCCAAAAAATCAAGGCAGCGGATGGAATTCCACGTTTGGATGCCCATGATGCTCTGCAAGCGGAGTTCAGCCTGACAGCTAAAAAGTCCCCAGTTGCTCGAGTTATCAAGGTCAGGACGTTGGGCCTTGAAACGATGCGCAAGGTCGTATGAAATCTGTTGACTATCTTCGTAACCCAGCATGTCAAAAATAAACACGACACAGCCCATTCGAGCGAGTTGTGCACAGCGCGCGAGTTTCGGGAAGCGGCCTGATTTTTCAAAGCGCTCTGCACCTGATTCAATCAGTTTCGCCATAGCGTCGGCACCGTAATCCTGCATTCGTCCTCCGTGGCCATGCGGAGACAATACGGCGGGGCGTCGCACACCTGACTTGCCGTCATCTGGGCGAAATAAAAGCCCTGTTACAAAATGTCCCGGAATGGATTCGAAGTAAACCTTTTCGACGGTGAATCCAGGTCGTTTGACCAAGCCATGAATGACGGCATTCAGTGGAGTCTTGGGAGGCAGTTCAGGATATAGTCCCGTTGCCAAAAGGACTTGCTTCTTAAGTTTCCCCTTGCGTTTCTCCCATTCTTCCTTTGTTGCTGGAACCTTAAATGGAAAGTATCCATCCAAATCGATGAGTGGCTTTAGGCGCGCATCGTCGGGCACGGCACCGTCTTGGTAAACGGTTGGTAGCTGTGCAAGTGCATTCGAGGACACAACAAACGAGATCGCAGAAATAATGAACAATTTCCTACATCGCGACATAACAGAAATCCAACAGGGGAGAGAAGGCAGGGCAACGGAGACTAGATACCGCTTCGCCCTAGTTTAGCAATTTGCAGCCCAAAATGTGCCGCGAATAGAACTCTGCCGAAGGTGACTCTTAGGACACCGCGCGAATAAACGAGAGGGCTATTTGATGGCGAGCATTGACACGAAATTGAAGCAGCGAAACCAACAGGAGAACTGACTAAAACCTGCGGAAATGACTCGTTCGCGATGATCCTCGATTGCCTCAGGAAACATCGAGTTCTCTAAAGCACTTCTTTTTTGAGAGATCTCCAAGGCGCTATAACCGTTGGCCTTTTTGAATGCATGATGCAATTCGGTCATCAAGTGCTGTTCATCCTCTGAAAAGAAACGCACTTTTTCTGACAAAATCAAAGCCCCGCCCGGTTTAAGCGCTGCAGCTATCCTGCGAAGGAGATCTTTGCGTTGTTCGAGTGGTATAAACTGAAGCGTAAAGTTCATCACTACGAAACTGCTTGGCTGAAACTCAAGATCGACGATATCCGCTTCGGTCAGTAATACTTCGGCAGCATCCTGAGGCAAGTCGCTTAGTCTTGAACTTAATTTGCGAATCATTGCTTCGGAGCTGTCGATCGCGTGAATCTTGCAGTTGGATGGCAAATTCATCGCCATTGGAAGCGTGCAAGCTCCAAGCGAACAACCTAGGTCATAGACGATCTCGCCATCCGCAGCATATTGGGGCGCTAGTTCACCAGTCATGGATACAACCGAGCTGTATCCGGGCACGGAACGCCCAATCATATCCGGAAAGACCTCCACCACGCGTTCATCAAAGACGAAGTCACCAACTTGGCTAAGCGGTTGCGCGTAAATTCGATCTTCGCTCATGGTGCTGCAATTCTGCCTTGCAGAATTTCTATATGCCGTCGACACTCTCGAGAATCTTATTTGTTGCCGTCGACTTGTTTAAAACATAGAAATGGATGCCGGCAACACCGGCGGCGAGCAAACCCTGCGTCTGATGAATTGCATGCTCTACGCCAACCTCGAATTGCCAATCGGGGTCATCCTTTTGTTTCAGTTTTGCAACAAAATCATCTGGCAGGCGTGCCTTGCAAAGCGAGGCGATCCGCTCGACTTGCTTCAAATTCAAAACCGGCAAAAGTCCAGGCAAAACTGGAACCTTAATACCGGCAGCGCGACAATCCTCTTCAAACTTGAAGTAGTCTTCGTTGTCGTAGAACAACTGTGTAATGATCGCATCAGCTCCCGCTTCTACCTTGCGAACCAGGTTCTCCATGTCGACTTCTGCGCTCGGCGCCTCTTGGTGAACCTCTGGATATCCCGCAACCAAGATTCCGAAGCTAGGGAATTGCTCGCGGATCAGTTCAACCAATTCATTCGCGTAATGAAGGCCGCCCTCCACGGGCTTGAATTCGGATTCGCCCTTGGGTGGATCGCCACGCAGCGCCACGATGTAGTCGACACCGAGCTGCTCTGCTTGCTGGAGATATTTGCAAAGTTGCTCCCGCGTTGATCCGACGCAGGTCAAATGCGACGCGATTGGAAGCGCGAATTCATCTTTTACGAGCGAGGTGACCGAAAGCGTTCGATCGCGTGTTGAGCCGCCAGCACCGTAGGTGCAGGTCATAAAGTCCGGCGAATGCTTGGCGAGGTCTTCAACGGAGCTTTTCAAACTCTCCATGCCCGCGTCAGATTTCGGGGGAAAGAGCTCGAATGACAAAACAGTTTTATCTCGACTAAATACTTCTTTAA
>JBCCEO010000899.1:0-3097 GCA_039030255.1 Planctomycetota bacterium
GCGTTCTTCCGAGGCTGAATTCCCTTCCAGCTCCCCATCCTTACGGCGACCTGGGACTTATGTTCCCAATATAAATACTCGTGCTGCTCCTGTACGCGGCCCGTAGCATCTTCGCCAAGAATCGTCGGCAGTATGGAGATCCCATCAACCTCTTTGGGCACCGATGCTCCAGAAAGTTCAGCCAAAGTCGGAAACACGTCCGCTTGGTAGCAGAGCAAATCGGAAACGCTCGCAGCAGTAATTTTGCCCGGCCAGCGAACGATGAACGGAATGCGCAGACCTCCTTCGTAAAGGTTGCCCTTCCCTCCTCTGAAATCGATGCCCGTTTGGGGATCTACGTTGGGCTTAAAGAATCCCCGAGGATGTTGCTTGTTCTTGAAACGATCTTGTCCACCGTTATCGCCTGTGAAGAAAACGATCGTGTTGTCCTCCAAGTTCAATTCCTTGAGCAAGTCTAGAACCTGCCCGACGTTTTCGTCCACCATCGTAACCATCGCGGCATAGTTCTTGACATCCTGCGCTATGGATTCCTCCTCCATCCAATCCTCACCCCTGTATTGCTTCCAGGCGGAATCATCGGCAGGAATGTCGTACATGCCATGAGGCGGCGTGATCGGAAAATAGCAGAAGAAAGGACGGTCTTTGTTCTCACGAATAAAGTTCAATCCTTCGCGCATGATTTCGTAATGAGTATAGGTTTCTCCACTACGACCTCCTTGGTTGCCAGGCATTGCTACTTCTTCACTCTGGCGTATCAAGTACGCGGGATAGAAAGAGTGCGCATGAACCTGATCGTAGTAGCCAAAGAAGTCATCAAACCCATGCTTTTCAGGAACGCCATCCGAACCGCGGCCGCCTATTCCCCACTTGCCGTATCCGCCCGTCGCGTAGCCTTCTTCCTTAAGCGCTCTTGCAATGGTGACTTCGTCACTTCGCAACGAACAAGCAGGGCCATTGCCACGGACCGAAGCGTGCCCCATGTGTTTACCCGTCATCAACCCACAACGAAGTGAAGCACACACCGGTGAGACCGCCAATGCTTGAGTGAAGCGTAATCCTTCCCTGGCCATTTGGTCGATGCGAGGCGTCTTTATATGAGGACTACCCATATGACCAAGTTCATAGTAGGCCAATTCATCAGACATGATGAACACGATATTGGGTGCTCGTTGGGTTGAATCAGCAGCAACCTCGGCAACAGCGTTACGCCCACCAGATAGACCAATGGCTATCGAGGAACTAAGTAGACAATACAGAAAAATGTTGAACCCAACGCGCATCGAAATCTTCTATTTAACGCCAGAGTAGACATGCTGAATCAATTCACTCGCCAATCCATGCTGCGAGGGAACCTGCTGTCGAACCACAATTTGAAACATTTTCTCAGAAGGCACCAATACAAAATCCGTCGAGGCGTAGCCGCCCCAACGATACTGCATCGCTTTGCGACTGGTATCGCCGGACCCAAGTTCTATCTCATCGATCGCAAAGCCTAGCCCAAACTTGAATCCGCCAGCCACACCGCCAAGTTGATCGGTAAACATCAATTCCACCGTTTCCGGTTTGATAACTTGTTTTCCTTGATAGCTTCCTTGATGAACCATCATTTGGCAAAAATGCGAATAGTCCTCGATAGTCGACAACAGCCCACCGCCACCGGAAAGGAATTCAAATCCGTCGGCAAAAGGACTGGTAGTATTCTTGTCGATGATGCCTAGTTGTCCTGAAGAAACGGTATGGCAGCTCGCAAAACGATCGCGCTTGTCCTCGGGAACGAAAAATGCGGTGTCCTGCATTCCCAACGGATCGAGAACAGCTTCCTTCATTGCCACATCTAAAGCCTTGCCTGACCAGACTTCGATCAAGCGGCCGAGCAAATCTGTGCTAAAGCCGTATGTAAAACGCTCACCAGGATGGTGATGTGCGGGAATCGTTGCCAGCTGATTGGCCGCCTTCTCGATTGACATTAGCGGGACCATCATGCCAGCCGGTGATCGATACTTGACGCCGCTTTGAACATATAGATCTTCCAATTGCTCGATTCCATTACCGCCATAGCCGTAACCCGTCGAATGCCGAAACACATCGCGAATCGTCATCAGCTTTTTGGCTGGCACAGACTGCCACTTGCCATCAGCGTCTTTTTCGAAAACGGTCGTTTTCTCGAACGCAGGAATAAACTTTGCGATGGGATCATCTAGCTGGAACTTGCCTTGTTCGAAAAGAGTCATGGCCGTTACCGATGTGATCGGTTTGGTCATCGAGTAAAAACGGAGAATCGAATCTCGCTGCATAGGTTCTTTGGAAACGATATCTCGCACTCCGGCCTGAACATAATGAGCCTGTTTGCCGCTATGAAAAACCAAGTGAGCAATGCCAGCCACCTTGCCTTGTTCCACCGCTTCGTTGACTTTCGTTGTAGCCTCAGCCAGTGTTTTCGCTTCAATGCGCGTGTCAGCGTTTTCATCTGCTGTGCTTTCTTTTCGCTCTGCGCCTTCCTGAGCCAGCACGAGGGGCTGCAACACTAGTAGCTGCAGAATTAGTCCATAGATTACGAGCCGACAACGTGAGCTATAGTGACTAATTGGACGATTGGGCATCGAATTTATCCTTGGGGTGAGCAAGAACTCGCGAGGAGTTCTGGCCTTGGAGGCAAACGGACAATTCCCTAGAGAAATCTCGAACGTATAGCATAACCCCAAGGACCCCAGTTCGCCTAATCGGGCACTTTCGATCCAGGCGCATATCAGCCGCGAGAGCGGTCTACTGCAGGGCACCGCGCTCGCCAAAGCTCCTGCAAACTAATTTCGCCAGGACCAAAACGAAGTCGCAACCTCGCCGCAGATCCTGCTACATGCACGAAAAAGATAGCCTCAACAAAAAGTGTGGCTAAAATTGTGACAACGAAATCGCTTAGGAATGATTTTTTGCTCCAAGATAGATCACAAAACCGTCATCTAGAGCTGCCTGGGTTTTGGCTTGGTGTTCACGTCAAATCCTACTCTTGCTTTAGAGTTGCAATCTAATCGGGAAAGACATGAAACTGCTCTGTTCTGCTCTTACGTTCGTTTTCTTCGCCGGCCTGACTGCTTCCACA
>JBCCEO010000900.1:0-3086 GCA_039030255.1 Planctomycetota bacterium
CCTGTTGAAATTTGCGACCTAGGATCTTTAAATCGTCTGCCTACGGTATACCTTACCCCGTTTTTTCAATTTGAAAGGGATTGCAAGAATGGCGAAAGCCGCTGCGAAAAAGAAGCTAACGAAGACTGAAATCTTCAACAACATGGTTGAACGAACCGGTCTAACCAAGAAGCAGGTTGCTGAGTTTTTTGATGCTCTGAACGACGAAATTGCTGAGAACATTGGCAAGCGTGGTCCAGGCGAATTCACAATTCCCAATCTGTGCAAGATTGTGGCTGTGGAAAAGAAAGCTCAACCAAAACGGCAAGTGCGTAACCCAGCCACTGGCGAAATGATTTGGGCGGCTCCAAAGCCAGCGTCGATCCAAGTCAAGGTGCGGCCTCTGAAGAAGCTAAAGGATATGGTTTAGGCCATTCCTGCAAAAAGGTTGCCGATACATTGCGGCAAACTGGACCATTAAGAAAGGCGAAATCTGGATTCAGATTTCGCCTTTTCTCATTGGTGCATGTAGGCTCACTAAACGAGACAATTCCGAGATCGGAAGTTCGCTAAAACTGGGCAGCGATCCTTGGATCGTCCAGCGAATCTGCGACCAGAAAACTACCTGTGAAGTCATGGTCCAGACTGTGTTCACCAGGAACCGCAATACTGCAAGCGCCCGCGGCGACTCCAGCGGCACATCCATGCTGACTATCTTCCAAGACAAGCATATTGTTGGGTTCGACTTCCAAACGCTGGGCGGCTAAATGATAAATGTCAGGCGCGGGTTTGCCTTGCGCCACAAGCTCGGCGGTGACTACGAAGTCGAAACGGGAACGGATCTTGGTAAGTTCCAAGACGCGTGCCGCGAATTCCGAGCTGCTGCTTGTCGCGATACAACGTGGGATTCCTTTAGCGTCCAGAAGATCCAGCAGCACATGGACTCCGGGCAGTAGGCAAAGTTGGTCCGCCAAAATCTTTTCAAATTCGCTTTTCGTCTCTCGCTGAAGTACGTCGACCGAGTCTGTTAGATTCTCCTGGTCAATCATGACTCGGAATGCTTCAGCTGCCTTCAGCCCCATCATCTTTCGTTTGAGTTCCAGCGAGAATCGTTTGCCTCGCCGCATCAGAATGATGTCACTTACCTGGGTATAGAGGGTCTCCGTGTTGACCAGCAGACCATCCATATCAAATGCAACTGCTTTGATTGTATGCGCCCATTTCATTGGTGAGACTGGCCTATTAGATTGTCCATCAAGATCCACGGGTTGCGATTCCAGTTAATGAGAGTCGAAGACCTACTTGCAAAGGGTCGCATTTGCAATGCGTCTCGATTGCGGTGGTCTGAGTTGGGTGAGCCGATGGTCAGCATAAGCCGAGCATTAGGTTCCGGCTAGATATGTTAGGAAGCAATTGGGCCAGTGATAAATCAACTTCATGACCGGCGATGGCAGCCTCAGTGAATGAGGTTAGGGCGAATGAAATCGGCCGAATTGGAGTCGAGACAAATCCGGTAAATTCGTGTCCAACTTCGGGAATGCTACTTTGAAGCTATTGCACTTAGACGGGAATACGAGCCTTGGCCAGCCAGAGGGGGAACGCGAGAATTTTCTACCCTTGCATACGAAGGATCTCATCGACTATCTGGCACTGCATCCTCAGTTGCCCATGGATCAGCGCCTTGATTTCGTAGAGCTTTCGAAGCTGATACCGGCACTCTTGCATCATCGCTATCGACAACGCTTCGAGACAACAACGCATCTTTACGCTCCATTGGATCCAGATCGAGACCGGCTATTGCGAAGCGTACCTGTAGGCAAAGAACGGGATCGACTCGCCGAGGAACTCTTCGATGATCTGGCTCAAACGCTTGAGGACGCGAACTATCACAAACTTAGCCCCCAAGATATTCAAAATGCCTTGAATGCATCGAGCAAATGGGGTGTCAGGATGCGTGTAGGATTTCGATCCTTGCGACGCCTAGAGGTCTATGGTCGTGGGCTGGCGATCGGCAAACGAAATTTTCGCAACTGGAAAAGCTTCTTCCGCCTCGAGCAACTGGAGGTTCCGCTTTACCAGCGTTTGGTAGTTGTATTTCGCGTTCACGAGAATGCGCAATCAAGCGAGCATGATCCCCAACGCGTTTATCTGCGAATGTTTAAGAATGTTCCTCAACAGGATATCGATATGATGCTTCCTGCGACCGGAGTTCAAATGACATGGTTAGATCATTCCAGGATTGTTGTCCCAAGCCTTTATGCGATTGCAATCACGTTTTGGCGGTTTGTCCGAAATGTAATGCTGTTGGCATTCTTTGGTGTGTTCAAGTCATTGGCCCTCTTGGTTTTTGCACTTTTTGCAATCGGCTACGGATTGAAATCAATGTTCACTTCACGTTTTGCGACTCAGCAAAAATACATGTTGAGCATGACGCAGAGTTTGTATTACCAGAATTTAGACAACAATTTGGGCGTATTGCTGCGACTCTTAGAAGAAGGTGAACAGCAGGAAGCTGGCGAAGCCATACTGGCATACTTTGTCGCTGCGTTAGTTTTTCAGGGGCGACCGATAGATTTAGATACTCTGGACTTGGAATGCGAGAGAATCCTTCGTGAGGCATGTGGCATCGAAGTAGATTTCGACGTACACCGAACCGCGCGGACTCTCGCTGAACTCGGCGTCCTGCGATTGGACTTAGATGGCTGGCGCGCAGTAGAGATGCGTCACGCGCTCGCCGAGTTGAACGGAAATTGGGATGCTCGCTTCCAGCAGCAATAGCCATCTAGTCCGGTTCGTCTTTGCCGCGGGCAGGATCGCTATACGAACAAAGCAAACAAGAAACGGCGTCCTTCGAAAAGGACGCCGTTTTCAATTATTCAAAGTCACATTGTTGAGATGCTTAACGCAATCCAGCACGCTCCGCTTCTGCACGCTGCTTCTCGATTGCTGCAGTCTCGTTGGCCAGTTTGTTCTCAGGCCCGGTCGGGAAGTACTGGACGTCATCGTACAAGTAGTAAGGACTTGGCAATGTTTGGCCTGCCACGGAGACTTGGCAACCAAGCGAAGGTGCAATCGCTGCGGCAAGCAGAAGTCCTAGAAAGGCATAC
>JBCCEO010000901.1:0-3080 GCA_039030255.1 Planctomycetota bacterium
CCAAGCTCTCCAATCTTATCACAAGCAGCATAAATATCTTCTACACCAAATGCCATATGACCATAACCATTTCCAAGATCATAACTATCTGTTCCCCAGTTGTGAGTAAGGATCAAGACTGCGCACCATTAAGAGTCTCGTTGATGTGGCCCACGCTCCTGAGCCATTCCCGGCGTCTGTTACAACAAGCGGATTCACTGCATTGCCGGTCGGAGCCGTAACATCGCTGGACAGAATGATCGATGCGCGGCAGCCACTCTCGGGTCGAAGCAAGTAATTGATTCCCAAGGTCGTATCACCGATCCCACCAGAATCCTCGTTGATGCTCGTGAAGCCGTCAAAGAAATCCGTCTGCTGCCAGCCAAATGTCATATTGGCAAAAAGCTGCGAACGATCGGTCAGCCCGTAGCGCATGCCCAAAACGGACTCTACTCTCCGTGAGGCCACGTTGGCCTCGGTGAGAACCCCTCCCGACAGGGTGGGAAAGTCAAATTCGAATACTGAGTATTGAACACCAAAGTCCCATTGCACTTGTCCGGGGCGGAGGAGGGGAGTTTGCGTCCGCAAAAAACTCCTGGCGGTTGACGTACTTGCCTCGCCATATTGCAACTTGCGAACGATTGCTTCTTCTTTCGCCGCCTCAAATTCGTCGTCGGACAAATAGTCACTGTCGCCAGCCTCCCCGTTCTCTTCCGGATTGCCTCCACCAGTTGCGGCATGGCTTTCTTCCGCATAACTCTCGCTATAGCCCGGAGGTACTGGAGGAGCGGCTGGCCCTTGAGTTGGTGGAGGAGGAGGGGGAGCCGGGTGCCGCAAAGGGCCCTGCTGTACCGGCGGAGGCTGCGGAATATCCTGATTATCCTGCTCGCGAAATTGGTTGAGCCTGGAAGAATGCTGCGCTGGATCTCTTAAAGGCTGCCCCGAAGAGCGCTCTCCGCAAACCCCTACTGATATAAGGGTAATGGCAAAGATTAGCGATTGGTGGGGTCGACATACCCACCAACAAAACGAAAAGACTTGCGACATAGCATAACCCTCCTGAATTGCCTCTGATGCATCCGTTGCACCCTTTTAACGTTTCGGTTCTGCAGCTGCGGTTCTTCTTGATCAAACCGCCAAATAGTAGGGTGTGCCCTTGGATGCAGTCATATCTGATGCATGAACCGACTTGGACAGATCATGTGGCTTCTAGTGGCCTGCGCCGTCACGCCGTGGAGTCTCCATTTTCCGTTTGGCATTTTGATTCGAATATTCCGATTTGTCTTGGTTGTTCGTAAAGCAACTATTATTCGTTTTCCAACAGGCAATCTTGATGCGCTAGCAACACCCCAAAAGCTGTATCAAATACAAATCGATGCCGAAGAGAAGAGCTAGCCCCAGTTCTGTTACGGGGTCGCGTATAGGGATGCGAAACTGAATTCAGGATGAATGAACATGAAACGTTTATGGATGATAGTGTGCTTGCTCTTAGCAACCAGCACACAAACTCAGGCGGGCGGAGGCTCGTTTGAACGGTTATGTGATACTTTGACTGGAAACTGCTGTGATTCCAGCGGTTGTGACGCACGAGACAATTGCGGTTCTTGGTATGCACAAACAGAAGCGGTATTTCTAAGCCCTCTAGATACTGCGAATAGCCAAGTTTTCTCTCTCGTCAATACGGCTCCAGCGACCACCATCACCGCAGCGACATCTGTTGACGCAGATGAGTTCACAGCCACGCCTCGTCTCACGCTTGGACGTCAGTTCAGGAATGGTTGGGGACTTCAAGCTCGTTACTGGGATTTGAATGTAGTGGATGGCAATGGTTTCGCCGGACCTTTTGCTGGCGTCGGAGTTCCACCTAGTCTTGAATTGCTCGGTGGCGTCGACTCGGTTCAGGCGTACACAATTGACGTCGAGGCAACGAAGTGTGTTTGCATTCGCGGACGACGAATGCTCGGCACCTTTGGCGTCAGGCACGGTGCCTTGGAACATCGCACCACGCAATCGGCCTTCGGAGTTGACACAGGTCTCGACAACTTCGTGCTTTCCGCCGTCAACGAGAATGCGTTCCACGGCACCGGTGTTACCTACAGCTTGATGGGAACCCGGCCTCTTTCCTCGAAATGCTTCTCGCTCTATGCAGGTGGTCGACTTAGTCACTTGTTCGGCGAAGGACGTAGCATAAGCAACACCTCAGCAATCGTGGCCAGCCCATTTGGCACAGCCGCCTCCACCAATGGTGCCGTCGCGTTCGACGATGAAATCCTGACCATTTTCGAATCCCAAGTTGGCCTGCAATGGGCTCGCTGCCTGCTCGATTGCCGAGCCAAGTGCTTTGCTCGAATTGGCTTTGAGTACCAATACTGGACAGCAGATGATAACCTTTCCACTGCTACTTCTTTTGCAGCTGGTCCTGCTGGGGGCGCTAGCGTCTCGGCGACGTCAGCTGACTTTGACACGCACTTCGTTGGTTTGGGCTTCTCAACCGGCTTCGCTTGGTAAGCTGGATTGTGGAGACCCATCAAGACCACAACCTGGAAATAGTTTTCAAGGGCGACCCAAAGGGTCGCCCTTTTTTCGTCTCCGCACGGCTGGTGACCTTGCTGCCTACAACTTGCACAAGCGTTCGGCTGGCAATCCAATGGTGGTATCAGTAATTGAATTTCTAACTACCTGAAGCCGAATTTCTTTTTTCTAACAACTGCAAGTTGTCTAATTCGCCGCAAAGATGCAATGCTTTGATCGCTTGGCAAGTTGCGATATACGTGATGTAGTTGTAGTTTCCTCGATACAGAGAATTCATCCACCACCGACCGGAAATTCGTTGTTCTCGCTTAAGCCATTGAACTCCTTTTTGAATCCGTGCATCGCTCGCCGGTATTCCGCTTTGTCGCAATAGCACAATTGCCAATCCCGTCATGTATGGATCACTCTTGGGATCTGCCGCATCCGGCAAAGTTCTAAATATCTCTCGAACCTTGTCGCTAATCACGTAGTGCCAATTTTCGAGACTGGACATATCGCGTGTGCTCCAGCCGCCATCTGCGTGCTGCGTCCCGAACAGTAACTCGAGCGCACTCGTCTTTTCCCTTTCG
>JBCCEO010000902.1:0-3063 GCA_039030255.1 Planctomycetota bacterium
GAGGGGTTGAGACGACGAAGGTATGGAGCACTGTTGATTGTATGTCAGCAAGCACAGGCCCTTTAAGTAGTTTATCTCATGCAAACTCTTTTTTCAGCTGGAACTTGAATAATAGCACGAGGCGCAAGCGCGCAAGCGAGTTAAGACCCGACCTACGTTAACCCCTTGAGGTTAACTCAATAACGCGTCGTGTTGGTGCGCTCGCTCGTCGTGTTAGTATCGGTTGATCGAAAGCGCGCACTCTTCTGGATTGATCTTAAAGGACTGAAAATGAAAACTTTTGCTCACCATCCGCTCGTACTTTGGACGCTATTCGCATGTCTAACGCACTGCTTCTACTTGCGGAATGTGGAATCCCAAGAGAATACGCGAACTGCGGCGGATATGGTTTTCCTGGATACCAAGATCCTGCAATGCGACGCTGCGATGTCAGAGGCAGATGCCGTGGCAATCAAAGATGGTCGCATCGTTGCTCTTGGGAAGGAACAAGTTGCCGAGTGGATCGATTCGGCCAAGACAAAGGTGGTGCAGGCCAATGGCTTGACCGCCACGGCTGGTTTTGCCGATAGCCATTTGCACTTTGTTGGACTGGGCAAGTCCTTGCAGATGTTGGATCTTCGCGATGCAAAGTCTTGGGAAGAAATCGTCGGCATGGTGCACGAGGCGGCGAAGCAGCTTCCGGCTGGAACTTGGATTGAAGGCCGCGGCTGGCATCAGTCGAAATGGAATGCTGAACCCGAAGGCAGTGTCGACGGGTACCCGAGCCACCAAAGTATGAGCCGACTTGTTCCGGAGCACCCTGTCGTTTTGACGCATGCCAGCGGTCACGCGTGCTTCGCCAATGCTGCTGCCATGAAATTGGCCAACATTTCAAAAGAGAGTAAGGACCCGCCTGGCGGCGAAATCTTGAAGGATTTGGCTGGCGAGCCGATCGGAGTTTTTCGTGAGAATGCGCAGAGTGCTATACGCCGGGCGCAAGCGCGAAGCGAACGTCGCGGTGGCGACGAATACCGAAAGCTGATGGTCGAGCAAATTCGCTTGGCAGGCGCTCAATGCTTGAAGTATGGAATCACCAGCGTTCATGATGCGGGTAGCAGTTTTGGCCTAGCAGAAGAGTTCGCTCAATTGGCCGAAGCGGGAGCACTTCCCGTTCGAGTCTTCATGATGATTCGAACTGGGAGTACGGAGCTCGCCAGTCGTATGCCTACTTCGAAGCGCATTGGGGTTGGAGAAAGCTTCTTCACGGTGCGAAGCGTGAAAGTATCCATTGATGGGGCTCTCGGACCTCATGGTGCTTGGCTTTTGCAACCTTACTCGGACCTTACCACGTCTTCAGGACTCAACACGGTCGAGATATCCGAGCTGCAGCGCATAGCAGATTTATGCACCAAGTACGGCTGGCAATTGTGCGTGCACGCGATCGGGGATCGTGCCAATCGTGAAGTTTTGGACACCTTCGAAGCCGCTTTGGGATCTGCAGTAAAATCCGATCATCGCTGGCGCATCGAGCATGCCCAACATCTTGCTCCTGAAGACATTCCCAGATTCGGCCAAATGGGCGTGATCCCAGCGATGCAAGCCAACCATTGCACTAGCGACGCTATCTTTGTTCCAACAAGACTTGGCGAACGTCGCAGCCAGGAAGGCGCCTACGTTTGGCGATCCTTGATCGACTCGGGTGCCATCATTCCGAATGGAACCGATGCACCCGTGGAGCGAATCGACCCTCGCGTGAGCCTGTATGCTGCGGTGACGCGTAAGCTATCGAACGGTCAGGCCTTTTATCCCGAGCAGTGCATGACTCGCGCCGAAGGCCTCTTGAGCTATACGCTTTGGCCGGCGAAAGCGGCATTCCAGGAGCGTGAGCTTGGTTCGATCGAGATCGGCAAGCGAGCCGACCTTGTCTTTTGGGACCGAGATTTGCTGCGCTGCGAACCCGAACAGATTCTGGAGGCGAAGGTCGAAATGACCGTGCTGAACGGCAAACGCGTTTACACGGCCGACTCAACCAATTAAGAATCGCCTGGTCCGACTACTCGCCAGCCTTCGACATCGATGCGAATTCTTCTTTGGTGACTACTTTTGCCGATGCATCGGCCAGCGTCACAAAACCACCTAACTCGGGTACGTCCTTATGATAGGCCAAAACCATTGACGAACGATTTGTCCGGTCATCTCCGTCGATGTCATAGCCCCATTGAATCACGTAATCCCCGGATTCGACGATTTCTTTTGCTTCGGGTGTCTTTTCCACAAACTCCTCCTTGCTTGCGGGTGGCGCGCCATGGGTAACCGTGTGGCTAACGTAATACATTCCAATCTGCTTCATGTCATTCTTCGTAGAAGAAGAGAATGCGGGATCTGCACATCCAGAAGTGTTAGCAAGCAGCACCACTGCAAAAAAGGAAATCAAAACATTCTTCATTGCTTCACCAGCGATCTCGAGTGTAATTTACTGAACATCCTGTTGCATTGTAAATGCTTGGCATCTGAATACAAGCAGCCTACTTATCCAACCTCTTAGCCCGGAAGGGACGGCATGATGTAGCCAGGGGTGTAAACCCGTGGAACGCGATCGCGAAAACCCTCAAAGTCCCAGTGTGCTTCTGAATCGCCTGCGGCTTGCCGCTAAACGATTCCATGCTGGCGGACAGTGGCTTAGCTGATGAGCTGGGACGATTCCCAATCTCCTACTCCATGCGGAATTCTTCATCCTCGGGGCGCTGGTATTTGGTGCTCAATTTGTAGATGGCGTTCGCGGCATAATGCAAAACGTAGACGAAGATGCCGAGTAGCATTGGAGCGCAGTAGAGGCACAAAGCAAATCGCAGCTGAGCCCAACGCGCGTCGTCCAGATCCGCTCCTTCAGGAGAGCGTCCAAGCCAAGCGCTAAATTCCGAAGTGATGGCCGGAACTTGGACGGCGAAGTACGCCAGTAAGCCCATGCCGGCGGCGACAACCATCAGCAACAGCAGCAGCATGATGTTGAATCCCAGGCGGATTGGCTGGTCTTCCAGAAATGGTGAACTGACCTGGTTGCGTTTGTTCATGTCTTGCTTCGAA
>JBCCEO010000903.1:0-3047 GCA_039030255.1 Planctomycetota bacterium
GAATAGCTCTGCTGATGACGAGACGGCAAGCTACCTTAGTCGACTAAAGAAACTGCAGACGATTTCGATCGCTGGTACAAAAATAACAGCAAAAGGGCTACTTCAATCGGTGCTTCCGACAGGAATAAGGATTTACATTGGCCAAGATCAATTCACCAATAACGAATTGATATCTTTGCAAAACATGTTTCCAAATCTGGATAGTCTCTAGCGTACTTGGAGCGAAGATGGAGATGCAAAGCGAGCAACGCAAAACTCGGTGGAGCGCTTTCTTGCCGTTCGCGATTTTGCAGATCGGCTTGGGATGCCTTGCTCTGAATATGGGAAGGCTCTCTGATTATTTGTATCAATCTTCCCTGAGTGATCGATATACCTTCGCGCTCCTCGGCAGCACGATGTTCAGTGAAATAGCGATATGCCTCACGATTGCAGGATTGGTTGGCAGGCGATGGCTGGTTGGTTTTGCTCTTGGGATAAGTTTGCTTCTGGTTCAAGCGGTTTTGTACTGCATTGGCATGAATCGGATGGAGGATCTAGGGACCGAGTTTTGGGGCATATGCTGTGTTCCCGCGCCAATGTTGATTGCGACTCTACCGCTGCTTGGGATGCGGAAAGGATTTGGGTGGTGCTTTACTTTTTCGAGCAATACCAGCAAGCCACGTGTTGGGATCGAAGACATACTTTGGGCCACGCTTCTGGTAGCTTGCTGCTTGTTCGCCTTTCGCTTTCCCATTTCCATTTGGACGACTCCGCTGCCGATGTTTGCAGGGAATCCTTCTCTAGTTAAAAATCAAATTGCAGAGTCTGAGATCTGGACTTCTGGTGTTGTAGCCTGCATTGCGGCGATGGCGATGTCACTGATCGTTTTGCTGCCGATGCTCTTCATTTGGTTTCGCATCATGGCAGTCGTCGGCAAGTGCGCAGCTTTTTTGGCGTTCTCGATGCTTGGCTTAGCCAGTTCGGCAGCGGTGTATCATTTTGCTGCCGTGGCCGCAGGTGGACCTACGGGATGGGGCGAGGCCTTTGAGTTTGCGTTTTTTGCTGCTGGTCCGGCCATGTTAGCTTTTGTCCTGCAGTTAGCAACTTTGCACTGGACGGGCATCAAGCTCCGCAGCCTTCGTGGTCGTGAAAAGTTGACGCCGAAGCCCCATGCCGCAGAGTCTGAAACACAGGATCCGTTTGCGGAGGAATCCACTGCGGTGCAAGCTCCTATTCCGAAGGGAATCTTTACCCCGTCCAGAGTGATTGCTCTATCGATATTGGCCATTACCGTGAGTGTCGGTGGTTGGAGTCAATTGATTGTTGCAAAGATGCTCGCCGAAGTAGAGCGCCAGCAGGAGTTGTATGATTTTGCCGTTTTCAATGGTGGTGACTTGGGATTGTGGGTGGAACGCGGAATGTTCTTGGAAATGTGGGAGAACGCGAGCGATGCGGATCTGGCGCGCTTCGACGAGTTCGGATTTCGCGAACTTGATTTGTCGGATTCAAGCATCACCGCCAATGGAATCGCCGGGCGAAGTAACCTGAAAGGCCTAACGAAAGTTGATCTAAGTAGAACACCGGAAATTGGTGGAAGTTTGCAAGCAGTGATTCGCAACTGCCCCAGGGTCTCAACGATTTACATTCAGGATTCGGAGTTTGCTCTAAGCGAATTGACGCCGTTGTTTGAAAGGCCTATGAATGGACATGAGTTTATGCTGGTTATCGACGGCTCGAAGGTCAGAGCAGAATCGCCACAGTCGCAGTCCGGCCAGCTGTGGCCAGATCGGTCGCCGTCGGAGCTGGTTGGTTCTACTCTGGGGCATTTGAGTGCTATGAGATGCGGTCTGACCGACGAAATGATTCGTGGCTGGGTTGGGCCAGATACGAAATATCTCTATCTTCGGGAAAATCAGCTGCGGGGAGATTTCGATTTTCTTGGGAGTGGAGAGAGCGGTGCCCGACTCCGGGAAATTGATCTTTCCAATAATCCGTTGGACGACGATCTATTCGGCTCGAAGTTGGTTGGTGCCGAAATTGCATGGTTGAAACTCAAGGAGACGTCATTAACAAACGGCTTCTTCGCGTACTTGAAGCAAGCTAAGTCCGTCTGGGGGTTAACCTTAGGAAAGGGCAATCTTACGGAGGAGGCGTTGGCTGCTGCCGATCCACCCGGCTTGTTTTTCTTGAGTTTGACCAGCGATTGTTTTACCGGACATTGCTTCAGGGACTGGCATCCAGGCATCGTAAGTTTGGAGCTCAATGGAAGCGCGTCCGACGATGAAACGGTGGGCTATCTGAGTAACTTGCCCGAGTTGGAAGAATTAAATGTTGGAGGGACAAAGATTAGTGCCAAGGCGCTAGTCGCAGCGGACTTGCCCAAAGCTCTGGTCATCTTGGTGAATGGTTATCAGTACACGAATAAAGAGAAGATCAATTTGAGGAATTTCTATCCCAATCTTGAAGTTTATTGAGGGAAGCTAGCTTGCGCGACTCGACTGCCCGATGCTCCGCCGCAACGGCCCTTATGTTTGCGAAAACCGTGGCTATCGCCATTCGGCTGATGGTCCAGATGCCTGTTTGCAATAAGAGTGGTTAGAATGAGAGGACCCATCGTCAACTCCTCGAACCCACCTGTCTCCAATGAAATCTCTGCGATTTGCAATTCTTGCTTTTGTCGGACTCGCAATAACTCTTTCGATTCCCTGTGCTGGACGGGCACAGAAAAAACGCGATCGTCCTAACGATGGACGAAATCGCAAAACGGGGAATCCAGAACCCAAGGAAGATCCTGAGCTGCAGCAATATGGAATCTATGAGGCGACGGCACCGCGAGCTGAAGACGCTGAGCCAGTTGATACGATACTGCCATTGAAGCCGGCAAAGGGCCAGCGGATTGCACTAATCGGGAACACGCTATTTGATCGTGCTCAGCACTTTGGCCACATCGAGACGCTTATCCAGCAAGCTTTTCCTGGAGAACAATTAATTGTTCGAAATCTGGCTTGGTCTGCCGACGCAGTCGATGTTGACGGATTGCCACGCCCGGCGAATTTTGCAGATGTCGA
>JBCCEO010000904.1:0-3046 GCA_039030255.1 Planctomycetota bacterium
CGTCCACCAGCCAGTGGTGGTGATCGGAGGACCCTTGAAGTCTCCGCCGCGACGGTTAGAGCGAACACGGAAGTATGCATAGTCGTGCTCTTTACCTGTGATCGCCTTGCTCTCGAACAAGATGAATAAACCCGGCCAATAGATCTCGTTTTCTTCCTTGGTGCTCGAGAAGAACAGACGCTGTTGCGTTTCCATCTTGGTTGTTTCCAAAGCCATGCGAAATGCGAAATGAGGCCCATTCCGCTTTTCCCATTGTTCAATGGGTGGCAGGTAAACTCGGGTAACGACACTGGGCTGTTGATGCACGGGAATCTTGCCGTGTCGATACTGGATATTGCAGATGAAATCTTCTTGTTGCATCTTATAGCTTGGCCGACCGGGGATTCCAGTCTTGAGCGACTGGATGAGCAACGCTCCTTCGCTACCAGGCAAACCTCCTGGTGGAGTATCCACTCGCTTTACAACGTCGGGATAGCCGCGTTTGACTCCCTCATACCAGCGTCCATTCTTTGACTTCCCAAGCGGATTATTTTGACGACCGTTGATTTCTTCCGAACTCTTAAGTCCGTTGGGAATCCATTTCCAATCCGGATCCTCAAAGTCGTCACCAACCTTCGTCAATTCGATGCCGGTTCCGGGAACAAAGGGGCGTGTCTGGGCCAAGAGCGTCTGCGGGAGCAAGCTCAAAATGCTAGCAACTAGCAATGCAAAAGTGATGCGCATGTTTGGATTCCTTTCCCAACTTTCCTTGCGAGAGGCGATGCGTTATTCAGTGGCTGCTTCCGGCTAAGTGTCACCATCCATGGACCTCCAGCCAGAAAATACCGTGATGCGGTGTTTCGTTTGTATCGACAGTTTGGGCAAAGGGATTTGGCAAATTAGTAACGTATTTTGCCAAGCCCGCTAAACTTAATCTGTCTTGCCTAGCTTGGTGGGAATCCAGTAAAAAGACCATCAATCATCTCAACGGGAGGAGCCGAATTATGATTAACGTGAATGATGTGCTGTCGCTTCATGAACAGACGGTAGCACTTTGGCATGAAGAGCCTATCGCCAACGGCTATGAAGGCGTCATGGAGTTGATTTGCCAGCAACACGCATTCAATTTCGAGCTCTGGCACCAGGAAGACATTGCACGCAGCAAAGACGTCACCGACGAGGAGATTGCAACGGTCAAACGGAATATCGATCGTCTAAATCAAGCTCGCAACGACCACATTGAGAAAGTGGACGATTGGTTGACGGTTGAAATAACAGCGCGTCAGATTGAGTCAGATTCGGAAGCTCGTTTGAATACGGAAACACCTGGAAGTGCCGTCGACCGCCTTAGTATCATGTCACTTCGACTCTATCACTATCGCGAACAGCTTGAGCGAGAAGATGCCAGTGAGGAACACTTAGCACGGGTGCAAACGCGGATCGCAATGTGTGAAGAACAACGCCAGGACCTAAGTCAATCCCTTCGTGAGTTGTTAACGGATATCGAATCTGGAATACGTGTTCACAAGACATATCGCCAGATGAAGATGTACAACGATCCAACGTTGAATCCTTATCTCTACAGCAAGCCACAGCAGGCAAAGGCAAGCTAATGCTGCCATTGAGAAAGTGAATTTTAGATGGCTCATCTTGCACTCTAGGTCTAGAATCGGAGCGGGTAAAACACAGATCTAAACATCTGGGAGAGCAAGCATGATGACACGAATCGATAGATACTTGCTATTTCTCTACTTTCGAGTGCTCTTCATATGTTTTGCTTCATTGGCTGGCCTGCTTGTGGTCGTGCTGTTCTTCACCAATCTGGATGAATTTCAGAGGTTTGCAGCGCAGAACGAAAAGCCATTGATCCAAGTAGTGGGAGAGTACTACTCGCCACACTTGCTATCTTTTTTTGAACGCTTGAGCGGTTTTCTCGCTCTGCTTGCATTACTGTTCGTCGTAGCTTGGCTCAACAAGACAAACGAGTTCACAGCGATGTTGGCGGCTGGCATTCCGAAACGCCGCGTGGTGCGGCCTTTATTGATCGCATCTGTGGTCGTGATCGGCTCTGCCGCTATCATCCGAGAGGTTGCAATTCCGAAATATCAGGACCACTTGGATCGCTTGCCCCAGGATCTGACTGGCGAGCTTCCGAGGTCCATGAAGCCAACTTTTATTGAGGAAGCGGAATCTTTGTTGCAAGGAAAACACTTGCTGCCCGTACATTTTAAGATTGATTCGCCAATGTTGAGCACGCAGGGGCCAGTGCTGGCGGAGAGCATCGGAAGTCGACTACTGGCGAATTCGGCGTTCTACAAGCCGAAAGATGCCACTCATCCATCTGGGTACTTGTTCCAAGATGTATCGGTACCGGTCACGATAGACGAAAAGGACTCGATTTACGCGGTCAACGGGACTCCGATTCTCATGACTGCAAAAGATACGGATTGGCTCAAGCCCAAAGAGTGTTTCTTGGTGAGCAAAACGCAATATGAAATGCTGCGAGGTGGCAGTTCTTGGAAGCAATATGCTTCGACGCAAGAGTTGATTACTCGGCTAAAGGGCGAGAAGCGGAGCGGCAATGACTTGCGTGTTATGATTCACAGCCGTTTTTTGAGGCCAGTGATCGATTGGACCATTATTTTGCTCGGACTGCCGATTCTTCTGACTCGCCCAGACCGCCACATGTTTTGGGTTGCGGGAGCTTGCATGATATTGGTCGTTGGCTTTACGGGGATCGTCATCGGGCTGAATGCTCTTGGAACCAGTGGCGTTTACTTATCACCAACACTAGCCGTTTGGTTGCCTGTACTCGTATTTCTGCCTTGGGCTTGGGCTCGATCCGGCAGTGCGATGGAAAGCTAAGTGGTCGCGGCGCGGATTGCAGTTTTTTGGCCGCGTTGTGTTTTTCAGGATGAAGCAAGGTTTCCTGCAAGCCGAGGGTATCGGGTAGGAGGCGGGATTGCTCCCGCCGTCCTCCCACACCACCGTACGTACGGTTCCGTATACGGCGGTTCTAGTTTAACGATTTAGTGCATGAACCTTCTGGACAAGGCTGACAAGGCCC
>JBCCEO010000905.1:0-3038 GCA_039030255.1 Planctomycetota bacterium
AACCCTAGCCAGCCAGTTAACTGTCCTGAATGCGGAACAGTGATCCAAACGGACGAAGACGGCACTTTCGAGTTTCGAGTAGCGGAGGCAGAGTTGAGTTACCAACTTGCGATTGCTGCCGAGGACTTTGAAGGAAAACTAGTTCGCTTTCCTGGAAAAAATCAGGGGAAGCTCGTGGTCAAATTGAACAGCATAGCACCCGAGCAGAGCAAGAAGATCGAAGGACGCGTGTTAGACGATCAGGGCAATCCCTTGCGGGGAGTTGTCATCCTTCCCTATCACATCCGATATGGCAACATCACAACGGGGACGAACAATGGATTGGTTAGCAAACTGACACTCAGCGATGAAGACGGCAAGTTTACACTCTTTGCGGTGACCAAGGTTGTCAACCTAGCGTTAAGGGCTAGCGGCAGAGGCAAAGCTACTGCGCAGGTTCAATACTCGTTTGACTCAAAGGAAGATTGCGAGATCATTGTGGGCAAAGGAGCCAGCCTACGTGGCCGCTTGATTTTCGACGGACAGCCGCAAGCGGGTGTCAAACTTGGAATCGTTCAACAAGATCGTTCGGTAGGTGCGATCGTTACACCTCGAGAACTTGTGTCCAATTCGGACGGTGAATTTGTGATTGATCACTTGCCACCAGATCGGGAATACGCGCTATACACATTTTTGCAGCAGGATGCGAAAGCGGTCCTGCCAGCAAGTTTGGTGACGGCGCCCGGCCATGGAAAACGTGCCGAGCTCGGAGACGTGCCACTTCAAGCAGCCAGTCGATTGAGCATCAAGATTAGAGCCGCGGATAAGCAAGAGCTGCCCGAAAAGTCCATGCTCTACGTCGGTCAGCGCTTGGCCTGGCAGGTAGCTCGATTCGATCCCGCAGGGAAAAACGATCCTTTATTCACGATTCCAGATGCATCTGAAGGGAGCTACGACGTAACGCTGCGAATCCCTGGCTACAAAGTTGCCGCAATCGTGCCCACGCAATCTCCTACAAGTCCTGGTCGGTACAAACTCAACGTCGACGGCGATACCAATGTCGCTTTCGTATTAGTGCCTGAGAAGGAAGAATAACGCCTGGGCGAATTGTGCGGGGCAAATCAGCGTTTCAACTTAGGTGAAATCAGCCGCACGGCGCTAGCCGCGGTTTCCCCTCTAAAAACCGCGGCGAGCGCCAATCGGCTGATGAAATGTAGCAGCCCAGATTCCAACTTTGATTAGCCCTGACGAGTTGGTTTACTGGCGTTTCTTTTGGTGTTGCTGGTAGTTATGATGAGTCGCTTACTTCTCGCGCGAACATCGTTCGAATGAGCCCACTACCAAGCGAATACACAATGCTGCTACGAAACCGACGCATTCCACGAATCGAATCCCTTGAAGAACGCCAATTGCTGAATGCGGACTTGGCGATCTTGGATGCCTACTTGATCAATGGAGTTGGGGCCCGCATTGACAATCCGGTCGAAGGCCAGAGTTTGGATGTCCGTGTCCAATATGAAATGAACGGTTTGGCGGACGGTAGAGCCTTTCGTGTTTCTTTTTCGCTCAACGGGATGATTTACGAAAGCGACTACTTGTTCGCGGAGCAAGGTCAAGGGGTTATCGAATTACGAGATGAACATGTGGGCTATGCAGCGAAAGGCGCAAATCAGCAAGTTTCCGTGCTGCTCGACTCTGCGAATGCGATCGAGGAAACGGACGAAAGCAACAATGCAATGCAGTTTGAGTTCACTCCGCGAAGGGGCGATTTGCAGCAAAAGCATATTTTCCCAGTGGTAGGAGAGCCTGGCGTAGATTGGTCCATCGTCAACTATGTGGACATGGATCCTCGCCGAAACTTCGCTCGTGATTTTGAAAATGGAATCCAAGTTGGGGATGGCAGCCAAGGATGGGCAATCGGCGTAGCCTCACAGCGTCAAATTGACTTGGGGCAGAGCGTCGTAGCTTCGGCCGATGGAATAGTTATTGCCGCGAGTGATGGATTAGCCGATCGCGAAAACAGCGATCTGCGGAATTATGTCCGCATCGATCATGGTTATGGCTGGGAAACCGGTTACTACTATTTGCAACGCGATTCCATCACGGTCGAAGTGGGCGAACTCGTTACCCAAGGCCAAACAATTGGGCTTTTAGGGAGTTCTGGCGACAAGTACTTTCCGCATCTTTTCTACGATTTTCGTTACATCGGCCGTGCCACAGAACCCATGCTGGCGGCTACGGATTATTTTTATGACCCACCGGAATACACCGGAGCTCGGGAACCGCAGGTTCTCGCTGGTGGCATGACGAATTCGGATCCGAGCAATGAAATATTTGAAGAGCCCGTTCCAGTCGATACCTTTCACATCCATGGTGGAGACGAAGCGAACGGCACGAGGCACTACCCGTGGATATGGTTCGTTCTTGAATATGCTTTGGAAGATGACAATTTCGTGACGACTTGGACACGGCCTGAGGGAACCGAATCGTTTGAGTCTCAATGGAGCCCCGTCGAGAGTCTCCGCAACTACAACTTTTGGGCGTGGACTAGCCGGATTGACCAAGTCGGGGAGTGGACGGTAACTACGGAGAGGAACGGAGTCGAGATTTTTCGCCACAACTTCAACGTGGTTTCCTCTGATCTCGGGGAGCCGGATTTAGAAGTTCGCTGGAATGGCAATCTTATTATCGACAATCGATTAACAACGGTGAACCTGGGTTCTATGGAACAAGGTGAAATCGCGGCACCGACAAGTTTTATCCTGCGAAATGCCGGAACCGCGGACTTAGAGATTCACGAAGTTCGACTTCCGGAGGGATTTCAGCTGGCAGCCCCCGCCCCGCTTGCAATCGCTCCGCAGGAGGAAGCTGAATTAAGAGTCCAATTGGACTCGGCAGTTGTGGATCGATTCTGGGGCCAGTTGGAAGTGGCAACTAACGATGTAGGCAATCCCTTGTATCGATTTCCACTCGAAGGGCGAGTCGATGGAGACTTCGCGAGTGGCCGCCCTATTTGGACTAGCCAAACGAAGCCTAAAGCCATTGATCCAGGTCAAGCG
>JBCCEO010000906.1:0-3030 GCA_039030255.1 Planctomycetota bacterium
GAAACGGGAAGCCAAGTTGCAATTCGTATGCAGTCGAGAACAGAAGTCGATCCGGCCCTGCGGGCGGTGATTGAACAAGTCGTTGACTCGATCAAGCGAATCCATGGGAGGCTGGGCAAGCTCCTCATTTCGCAATATTTGTGCGGTTCGCAGAATGCAAAAGTACAGAAACTGAATCTACATCGTCTTTCTGGTTTCGGATTCCTGAAAGGACTGCGGCAAAGCGATGTGGTCACGATCTTGGATAGTCTCCTCGCAGCAGGATTGTTGCGCCAGAAGGAGGTCAATCGGAATCGACCGACGGTTGAGGTCGCGCCGGAATGGATGGACCAGAACCAGCGTCCAAAGCTTATTGCCATGGTTCAGCTACCGTCGAGCCTTAACATTAGGGTCAAGGCACTCGGCAAAAAATTCTTGAGCGGGGCTACCGCCGAGGCAGCAGGATTTGGGAGCATAGAATCGGGCAATGCTGGCACAACGGCTTCCGTGGAGGCCAAGCCTAGCGCAGAGCCTGCAAATCTGGATCGGCGCCGTTTCGATGCTTCTTCGGAGGTTGGTGCTGAGCGTCGCGGCCAGTCTTCGCCTGGGGACCAGCGGCCAGACTGGCAATGGACATTGTGGCTGTTTTCACAAAACAAGTCTTGGGAAGAGGTCCTGGAGATTCGGCAAATGACCGACGATGAGCTAGCTGCTAGCTTTTTCAGTGCGATTCGCGCCGGCGGTAAAGTCAGCAGATCTTGGATCAAAGGCGCAGAGAACGGAGCATTGAGTAAAGGGCAGCAAAGGGTTGTTCGAGAACTCCAGCGCCGAGCGACTGCGGGAATTCAATGAAAACTGCGAAGGAAAACTGTCCAACCGGTAACCATTTCCCTATTCTGCCTGGTAAGTGGGTTGCCAGCCTCTGAATAATCCCGAGGAACTTTTGGTGAACTATTCGTTGGTGAAAACGAGAAGTACTGACATCGGGGTGCACAGAAGCAAGGTCTGTGGGATAGAATAGACAGCTTTGGCGAAGTTCCGAGTTAACGCAAAAACTTGTCGTAAAAAGAGAATTGGATGGACGAAAACCAGCGGCCTGCTGGCGACTCAAACGAGAATCCCGTGCCCAGACGCGGCGGCATTTGGCCCATGTTGCTGATCGTATTGCTAGGATTCCTAGTGATTCGACTGTTTTGGACAGGCTCCAGTGGTGAAGAAATCAGTTACGGTTTCTTCCTGCGAGAGCTAGATAAAGAAAATGTTCGCTCGCTGGAAGTCTTCAACAGCGTTCGCGCAGACGGTGTTTTCAAGGTCGAGCCAGACCGTCCACTCGAGCTTGATGAGAACGGAAACCAGCAAGAACTGGGGGCGGATGAATCCGCCAAGCTTTCCAAGAATTTCTACGTCATTCTGCCGAAAGAAAGTGGCGAAGTTCTCAGCACGGCGGTCAAAGATCAGCCTGAATTACGGATCAAATATACCAATGGCGAGCCGCTACAGTACTTGATGCTGTTTTGCATGATTGGGCTGCCAATCATTCTATTTGTCGTCGTTTGGATGATGTTTCGTCGAACACGCGATCAGTTAATGGGCGGCGGTGGATTCCTATCGAGTTTTTCACGATCCACAGCAAAGCGTTTTGAGCCAAGCGATCAACAGACAACGTTCAAAGATGTTGCAGGCTTGGAGGGCGTGAAAGCTGATTTGGAAGAGATCGTGGAGTTCTTGCGAGCGCCCGAGAAATTTCAAAAGCTAGGTGGTCGCATTCCGAAGGGAGTCTTGCTCAACGGGCCTCCTGGAACGGGTAAGACTTTGCTCGCGCGAGCCGTAGCTGGCGAAGCAGGTGTTCCATTCTACTCGGTGAACGGTAGTGAGTTCATTCAAATGTTTGTGGGTGTTGGAGCCAGTCGCGTTCGTGATTTGTTCCAGAACGCTAAAGAGAATGCTCCTGCGATCATTTTCATCGATGAGATCGACGCGGTCGGGCGGCAGCGAGGTGCTGGTTTGGGTGGTGGTCACGATGAACGTGAGCAAACCTTGAACCAGATTCTCAGTGAGATGGATGGCTTCACTGGTGTTGACTCCGTCATTGTCGTTGCCGCTACAAACCGTCCTGACGTCTTGGATCCTGCATTGCTGCGACCTGGAAGATTTGATCGTCATATCACCGTTGGACGCCCGACAACCAAGGGCCGTTTGGCGATTTTCAAAGTCCACACTCGAGATGTTCCGCTTGATAACGACGTGGACCTCAATCGTTTGGCCGCAGTTACGATTGGATTGACCGGAGCTGACATCCGCAATGTTGTTAATGAAGCAGCCTTATGGGCCGCGAGGAACAACAAGTCGCGTGTGCAGATGGACGACTTTGATCACGCTCGTGATAAAGTGCTGATGGGAGCCAAACGCGAAGAAGTTCTCAAGGACGACGAAAAAGAAAAAACGGCTTATCACGAAGCTGGCCACACTTTGGCTGCTTGGTTCTTAGAAGGAGCCCAACGCGTTCACAAAGTAACGATCATTCCGCGAGGGCGATCGCTAGGTAGCACGCAAATCATTCCGACCGAAGACCGCGTCAGTTCCAGCGAGAAAGAGCTGCAAGATCAATTAGTGGTCCTGCTGGCCGGTCGGGCGGCGGAGAAATTGATCTATGATGAGACTTCGGTCGGTGCCGAAAACGACTTGGAACGTGCAACCAGTACGGCCCGCCGTATGGTCACTCACTGGGGCATGAGTCCCAAGCTCGGTCCGGTTAGTTACAAGACCTCGGACGAAGATCCTTTCTTGGGTCGTGAAATGCACCAGCAGCGTCAGTTTAGCGAGCATACGCAAGAAATGATCGACGGCGAAGTCTCGCGAATTCTTAACGAGTCGAGTACGCGGGCTTTCGACCTCTTGATGAATAAGCGTCAGCAAATGGAGGATTTGACGCGAAAACTCCTGGCAACTGAAGAACTAACAGAGCAAGAAATCGAAGATGCTATCGGGCATTCCGTGCATGGTAGTGTGGCAGAGCTCGACGCGAAAGCGGCTGGCAATTTCGAAGCGGCA
>JBCCEO010000907.1:0-3023 GCA_039030255.1 Planctomycetota bacterium
ACCGCAACGGTCAAGTAGATTGCATCGCCTTGAGTTCGAGTTGCAATGGTTTGAACAGGAGCAGTACTCGCACGCGCTGAGTAATGCGAAACGGTGCCGGAGCTACCGTAGCTTGCCGCAGGAGCATAGCTGATAGCCGTTCCAGAACTTCCAGAGCTACCATAGCTCGTACGATAAGTCGTTCCGGAACTCCCGCCTGAAGACGAATAGGAAACGTAAGAACCGCTAGATCCGCTGGAATGTCCGCTGCTCGCGTTTGCGGCGCGACGGGCTCGTTTGGCGTCCATGTGTGCTCGCAAACGCCAGCCTAGTGGCGGATGGCCACTGCTACCGCTACTTCCACCAGAGGACGCAACGCCACTGCTGCCCGAGGATCCTGAGGATCCACTACTACCATAGCCAGATGAGCCGTAAGAAACGGTGTACGAACCTGAGCTCGCCCCGCTACTCCCGTAAGAACCGCTGCTTCCGTAGGTGGTCCCACTGGAGCCACTACTTCCGTAACTTGCGTAAGCTCCACTTGAGCCACCGCCACGCAGGTGTCTCCAACCTGCTTGCAGGCTTGAAGTGGATAGTGCGAAGGCGCTAAGCAAAGCGCCTCCTACAAGGATGTGTCTAAACTTCATGTGTTCAATCTCCCGGAATGAGTCCGTTACACCATGGGTCATGCTGAATAATGCGTCAGGCGAAGGTTCGCTCTATTCGCTAGCATATCTGCTCAAGTTTACCGATCAAGCAGTCTGCGCAGTTTTTGACGCATAGAAAGCCTTGAAAAATGGGGCAAAACGGGAGATTCACTTCGCGACAGGCTCAAGAGCTAAGCCATCAAAACAAGCCGAACCAACGCCCCCCAGAAGTCCGATAGATACAATCGCGTAACGAGTCGCAGGAGGAACGCGAAAAACGCGAGACTCTTCTTTCCAGTCCCGAGTGCCGAAAAAGGGACCAACGTAGTAATTACCGAGTAAGTTCTTTTGCTCATCAAAAAAACGAATTGTGGCAGCTGGCAATTCCTCTCGTTGCAAACCACTTCCAACGTTCTCAACTTTGATCCAAGTCGACATTCGCAGCCGGTTTACCTTGCGGCCATCCAAAGCAACTCCCTGCAGAAGGTTTGCAGGCCGGCCAGCGACCGAGTTTTCGAACTTCACATAATGTTCGCCACTCGGCGCATTGCCCGTTTCCCAAGTCAGTTGACGTTGGTAATACCACCCCTCCATAAAGCCATTTTCTGGTGGATCTAGTTCGAAATCACCATTCACTAATGCTGGCTTTGCTGGATCAGCAAACACCTTCCGATTGTCCTCAGCGGTGCCTGTCATTGGGACGAAAAGGGTTGGCCTCAAGGCCTCGCGCTCGAGCTTTCCGTTGCGTTTCCGCATCAAGTAGAGAGT
This sequence comes from Planctomycetota bacterium, assembly GCA_039030255.1. Taxonomy (GTDB): domain Bacteria; phylum Planctomycetota; class Planctomycetia; order Pirellulales; family Pirellulaceae; genus Aureliella. The sequence continues at coordinate 1,395 of JBCCEO010000907.1, forward strand.
CTGCTGATAGCGTTCACCAACAGGTATCACCATCAATCCACCTTCGGTCATTTGATCCACCAGCGGCTTTGGCACGTTTTCTGGGCTGCAAGTAACGATAACGCGATCAAATGGAGCGTGCTCTTCCCAGCCTTTGTAACCGTCTCCAATCTTGGTGAAAATGTTCTTATAGCCCAGTTTCGTTAGGACTCGCCGAGCTTTTTGTCCCAGTTCTGGCACAATTTCAATTGAATAAACTTCTTTCACTAAGGGGCTAAGCACCGCCGCCTGGAAACCGCTTCCTGTCCCAATCTCCAGTACCTTGTGCTCAGGTTCGGTCGCCAATTCTTGGGTCATCATCGCCACGATGAACGGACTGCTAATCGTTTGTCCGGAACCAATCGGCAGTGCACGGTCAAAGTACGCCTGATTTCTCATATTAAGCGGAACGAATTCATGCCTGGCCGTATTGCGAATCGCAGACAGAACCCGCTCGTCCTCAACACCACCAGGAACCAAAACATCTTGGACCAAGCGTTCACGCAGATCGGCATAACTGCTGAAAGGTGATCCGACCTGCGCCTGTATCGACGCCATTGGCAAAAAAACAAACGCAACAAATGCAGTAAAGATTCTGAGCATGGTATCCACTCTGGTTTCAGTCCACGCGTAGCGCACGCGTGATCAGATTCAATTGAAAGAGCTTAGTGACGGTAGATGCTAGGCCGTGCCTCAGAGAAGAATAGCATCCTATTAGTGTTTTTTGTGTCACGATTGAACTTCCGAGATCAATGATGACAACCGCTAGAGTTTAGCATTTGGGCAGCGATCCTGGTAACCGATTCCTTGCAACACACCTGAATAATCCTTACCACAAGCGAATCACGAGCACTGTTTGCGATTGCTGGTGCGCTTAAGCCAGTCATCCTAATCAGCCGCCTCGCAAATTCCGATCGACAGGACTGACTCGCAATGCGTGCGGAATCGGAGTCCTGCGCACAGAGCTACTTGGATGCAAAAAGCGAACGGAATCGCCATGTCAATTCGAACTATTTGGGCAATGTTACTGGTGCTAGTCGCGACCCCGCTATTGGCGGGAGCGGGCGAGCGACCGACTTTCAATCACACGCGAGATCCGCGGCCCGACATTCTGCCGTATTGGATCCATGCATTTCCGAACGAGTACCGCAGGACTTACAACCGTCCGCGTTTTTGGCCGGGCTACTTGGCCTCGAAGATCGCTCCCTCGAGTCAGGAAGCAATGGTCTGGGAAGAGAATTTGCGAGCCGGAAGGTACGCAGAACGGAATAGCCCAGCACGCTATAAACGATACTTTGCACCTAAGCCTTGGGAAGTCCTGCAAATTGGGCCGCGGCCAGATTCGAAAAAGCCGACAATAGCTACACCAGCGAATCAGCCGACTTTGGCGAGACCGCTGCCCGCTGTTGAGGGCCAAATTGTGAGGCCCCAGATCGATCCCAATAAATAAGGCGCCTTCCGCGTCTTCCAAGAGTCAAGTTAGCTCCACATGCGGCGCAATGCATATTCGAGTGCTTGCACAATTTCCCGCATGTGGGATTCCTGGGAACACAACGGGGGCATAACGATCACTACGTTGCCAATAGGTCGCAGCCAAACGCCCCTCTCAAG
>JBCCEO010000908.1:0-3022 GCA_039030255.1 Planctomycetota bacterium
CCGACGAACAAGACCTCTCCAATCTCCTCCCCGAACGCTGGCTCGAAAGTAATCCCAGCCACCAATGGAAGATCGCTCAAGCTCGAAAAGCCGAACGCGCCAGATCCACCAAAAACTAACCGTACTTCACCGTGCGCTTACCCTGATGAATCCAGGGGAGAATATCGCACTCCCCTATATCTGGATAAAGCAACGTCTTTTCTGTAAAAGCTGGATTGATTTCAGGGGTTAAAGGTTAGGTAACGCATTCCGGTTTCCCATTCGTCAGAGAGCTCGACTAGAACGGCAGTTACAAGACGTAGAACTGAAGCTTCGTTAGGGGACAGAGTGGCAACACGCGTGCGGCGTTTGATCTCTTTGTTTTGTCGCTCGAGCATGTTGGTCGTTCGCATTCTCTTCTGGTGTTCGGTAGGCAGTTGAAATACGGTCAGTCCTTCGGCTACATTCTCCTCGGCCCAGGTAGCCAGCTTGGGGACAGTGGATTGGTATTTACGGACAAGTCGTTTCAGTTCTTCGCGAGCGGAAGCTGCGTCTTTTGAGTTGAAAACGGCGCGTAGATCGTCAGTGACTTCCTTGCGCATTCCTACTTTGGGTACGTAATGCAATGCGTTCTGCATGAGATGGAACTGACACCTCTGCCATTGCACCGATGGCAAGACAGCTTTGCGAGCAGCCTTCAAACCTGAATGAAGCTAGAGGATTATCGTGGCAAGATCGTATTGCTCGACTTCTGGGGAACTTGGTGCAACCCTGCGTTGCATCGCTGCCCAAATTAAAGGCTCTGCATGAGGCACTCGGCGGTGAAGACTTTGTTGTTATCGGAATTGCCAAAGATTCGAAAGCCGCATTAGAGAAGTTCCTCAAGAAGGATGAACTTCCTTGGCCCAACGTGGTCGATCAAGGTGAGATTTGTGACAAGTTTCAAATTCAAGCCTTTCCCACAACCCTGATGATAGAATCACTTTGCAAGCAACCTTACCGAGTTGCAATTGATGAAAGAACTCGCAGATCGGCTCGAGCTGAAAGAAGAGACGGTGGAAGCGATAAGCAAAGCAATTGCGAAGCCGCGAGTTGCACCTGCAGAAGACGAAAGGGACTGATGCCGGTTTCTGCGACAAAATACACCATCTCCAACCAACTTTCCCATCAAATCGACGGGAATGTTTCGAGCATATCCAAAGGAATAGCTCAGAGTAGATGCCGAGCTTTTACCTCTAGGTACTGATTCACCAGTGGAGTGGTCATTTCTTCTGGAAACACATCCAGGGCTAAGGACCCGCCGGCTTGCATTTGGCGAATTACTTGATTCCGCCATATAAGCAAATTTGCCGCCGCCGCGCTGCGGTAAAGCACAGCCGGATCTGGGGCAGGATTATCAGCCGCTTCAAACATCCGGTGATCCCGAAGCAAAACCAACAATGGCAAATGACAACCAATCAGATTCTTCATGTAGTTCTGAATTTGGTCAGCATTGACTTGGTCAATTACACTGGTCACTAGTACTACCAATGATCGCCTGCGACAATGTTTGGATAGATACAAAAATGCCTCGTCAAAGCGCGGTTGAACGAGCTGCGGAAACTGATCAAATCCCGCGTGGAGAATACGATTCATCTGCCGCCGACCGCCCGCTGGCGGAACGTAAGTATGTATATGGTCCGAGAACGAAACCATTCCGACCGAATCCCCTTGATCTAGGGCCACATAGCTCAACATCAACACCGAGTTCAAGGCATAGTCCAGCAAGCTCATTCCGTTGTATTCATTGGTCATCATGCGACCACAATCCAGCATGAAGATGACCCGTTGACTTTGGTCGGTTTGGAATTGCTTGACTGTCAGCTTCTGTCGTCTTGCAGTACTTCGCCAGTCAATGTGCTTATAATTGTCATCCTGGGAGTAATCTCGTAAGCGCTCAAAGTCGTTGTCCTGGCCCGCTTTTCGCGTGCGTCGAACCCCGATTTGACTGAGGCGATTGGTCCGAGCCAGCAGCGCGTATTTTCCAATTTGCTTGATATCAGGATATACGTGCAACTTGTTCTTGCATTCGAATCGATGCGATTTTTTCCACAGCCCCAGGATGCTTGAAAGCTCGCAGTAGGCATATTCCAACTCAAATGCTCCGCGACGATGCGGTGTGATCAAGTGCTGAACCGTTGTTCGTTTGTTTTCAAGTAGCTTCAATTCATGGAATGGCGGTTCAATGTTGAGCCCATCACAAGCATCCTCGGCCAAGCGTACCGCAACTCGCTTTCCGAACAGCAACAAGAAACTCTCTAAGACATTACGAAAGAAAATCGGCAGATAAAGAGTTTGGCTGGCAGTGCAGTCAATTGCAAATTCCACCTCGTGTGTATTTCCCAATGAAGCCACCCGGGCCATATTGCGGGTGATCTTGATTTGGTTCGTCGAAGGAATGGTGAGCAGGTCGACGACGATCAACAAGGCATAGACTGCGGCGGCGATCCCTACGACAACCCACCAATAAGAAAACCAGAGGATAAACACCGACATGAAAGTCAGGATGCCTGCCAACCATGCACTTTGCTTCGTCGGATAAACTTTAGCAAAGACCATCAAGCCAACGAGAGGCAACAAAAAAAGAAAAAAGACTGTCCAAGGAGTGATCCACCAGTCGGCTAGTGACAATCCACTTGCCGCAAGTCCACCATCGGCTTCTAGTCCGCTTTCAGCTGTTGGGTCCATTGAATGTACGCTACTTTTCGCAAAGGAGAAATCTCACAACACAGATCACAAACTCGATTTTGTTAAGAAACCCCACGGGGAACTTCGATGCCTTTGAGCAGTTGCTGCAGTTCCACGTCCACATTCAGCCCTTCCACTTCTGATTCGGCAGTCATGATGACGCGGTGCCTCAAGGCTGGAGGCACGATGTCCACAACGTCATCCGGAATCGCGTAATCACGTCCTCGGAATGCAGCCAACGTCCGAGCCCCTTGCATCAGTGCCAAGCCAGCACGCGGTGAGGCGCCAAGATGAAAGCTAGGCCAAGTCCGGGTAA
>JBCCEO010000909.1:0-3020 GCA_039030255.1 Planctomycetota bacterium
AGCGAACTGTCGCTCAGTACATCCAACGTGCCCAGTTCGAGCTGTTCGACTTGGAAAACGATCCTGACGAAGTCGAAAACTTGGCGGATCGTCCCGAGCACCAAGAGCTACTGGCTGAAATGAAATCCGAATTGAAGACTTTCCAACAGAAAACAAAGGACCCTTGGATTCTGAAATGGAAGTACGAATAAGGGACGTCATTTTGCAATGCTGCAATCACCAGTTTGAAACGAAGCGCGGTTCCAGCGCCTACTTCATCAATTCAAGTATTCGATCATGCCGATAAAATTCTTTACCGTTGATGCATTCGCCGAACAGGCCTTTTCGGGCAATCAGGCTGCTGTGTGTATTCTTGAGAAGGAAATGCCAGACGTTTTGATGCAAAGCGTTGCCAAAGAAATTAATTATTCGGAAACCGCCTTTGTGCGTCCCATAGAAAACGGTTTTTCGCTGCGATGGTTTACACCTGGCTACGAAGTAGACCTCTGTGGTCACGCTACATTGGCAACAAGCCATGTTTTGTGGAACGAGCTTAACGATAACTCGGAGCAATTGCGTTTTGAAACGCGAAGTGGCCAACTCTTGGCGACACGTAAAGGCGAATCCATCAAGCTTGATTTTCCCGCCACTCCACCGGTTGAGGAACCACTTTCGCAGGAGATCATCGAAGCACTTGGCGTTTCGCCGGTCTTCATGGGCAAATCGCGATTTGATGCATTCGTAGTTGTCGCTTCAGAAAGTGAAGTGCGATCATGCAGGCCAGATTTTGGCCTGCTTGAGAAGTCAAATGTGCGTGGTGTCATTGTTACGGCGAGAAGCCTCGATGAACAATTCGACTTCATCTCTCGTTTCTTTGCACCAGGTGCAGGTGTCGATGAGGATCCTGTGACCGGCTCAGCACATTGCTGTCTTGCACCTTATTGGTCAAAAGAATTGGCGGAAGGCTCTGAGCCAAAACTGCAGTTGCGTGGGTTCCAAGCTTCCGAGCGCGGCGGCATTGTTGGCGTCGAGCTAAAAGGCGAGCGCGCTGTACTTTCAGGGCAAGCCATCACCATCGTCCGAGGAGAACTTGCCGTCTCCTAACCAGCGTAAATGATCTTTAACGCAACAGATTCTTTAACGGCAAACCGCAGGCGATTCTTCCTGCCGTCCAGATCTCTCACTTTCACCTGCTAACGCTGCAATGCGGCAGAATCAATCGTGTTGGTCAAGTCGATCGTTTTCTAAGCGATTGGGGAATCAATCAGTCCTGGTAGAAAGCAATCCTCCGCGCGAAGAATTCAAATCTGGCTTTAAAGCAAGAATAGTATTCAACTCCATGCTCATTTTATCAGAACGATGCAAGAAAGTTCAGAAAACGATTCGGCTTAAGTCACAAAATCTGGCAAACAAAAGCTTTCTCAGCTCCGCTTCTTACATTTGCTCTAAAAGTCATTAATTCGTTCTGCGTTCTTTCGACAAGTTGGCTGTATCTCTGGGTATCGTCACCGCAATAGTGTTCTAGCTTTTCTTAGGTATCCTCACTTTCAAGTTGTTTTATCCCTTTGAAAGCTACTGGATCAAACGATTCGCGAAGGGACATCCCAACGACTAATTCCAATGCGATGGCGCTGATAACTGCGGAACCTATTTTGACCGGTCCCCACAAGTGTTCAGGGACAGCTTCAAATCGAAACGTACCTTCCGCAATCGCGTATACAAATGCCGAAAGGAATGGCAACCATATTGGAATGGGATATTCAAAGATCCATCGCAAAAAAATCGAAAATGGTGCGTAGATAATCGTGTGCAAAGACAAAAGTATTACTAGAACAGCAATACCATCTAGCGGGCTCTCAGTCATTCGAAGCCAAACACCATTCTTTTCAAAAAGTAAGCCAGAGAGCGCGAGAAAGACACCCAAAGAAATATAAAAAAGAAGCACTGATGTTTTGCGATTCAGCCCCTGCGGGAGATTGTCAGCCGGTGTCGGCGTATACGGATTTTGAGTCGACAAGATAGTCCCTCAATCGAGCACACGGAGCTCAAGTTGAATTTTAGGTTTCTGTCTCGGACAGCAAGCGAAATCGCATGCGATCATCCTTCAAACTTGCCGCCAAACTCGTCGGCAAGTGTCGCTGCTGCTTCTTTTCCAAGGGCGAATGGTTCATTGATTGATCGCCAGTTTAGCTCGACTGAAAACTTGCCTTGTGCCTTGTTGTTTGTGTCTAGTCGCGTGAACTCAAAGGAAATGGGCACGTGTACATCGCCCCGTTTTTCGAGTTGGATCTTCCATAATGCGTGAGCAAGTGTTGTCTTGCTTGGCCAATGTCCTCGGTTCTTATCAATGATGAGACTAGGCCGCCTACTCGCCGAGTACAACAAAGCTAAATCTCCGTCACCAGAGACCTTCAAATCTGGATATTTCGAATAGTTCTCGACGATTTGATCAAAACCTGTTCCCAACTTGAGTTCTCCGAAGAACCCAAATCCTATGCCCATGACATCGAAGTGCGGAATTCCTTTGTAGGGATTGAAGTTCTTTGGCCAACCTGAAATTCTTGACACCTCTCCCGCTTTTCCAGAAACATAAAATCCCCCAGATCTCCCCAACCAAAAATTCGGCTTAGCCGCATTGATTTCACAACCACTGTAGTCAAAAACGATTACTCGATGTGAATCCGGTTCTGACACTTGATAAGTAATCTCTTGCCCTTGCGGGTATTCCGGAAAATCACTTGCTTTGATAGTACAGCAGACAATGTAGCGTTGAAATTTCGCCCTTTCGGCAACAACTGTGTTAAGCAGCGCCGCGACAGCCTTATCGGGATGCTCGTCGCATCGAGCCACAGGCAGGATCACGCTAGAAAGGAGCAAACACTGCAGGACAATACAAAAACTTGCTTTAACTGCGTCAACCGTTGGCATGATTGTTCTTGTTCTAGAGGGTTGAAACTGCGTTCACAGTTTGCATTATCATTGATTTGCACATGTTATTCAAGCTATTGCAGGGGAACATCAGGACGAATCCGAAATTGAAA
>JBCCEO010000910.1:0-3003 GCA_039030255.1 Planctomycetota bacterium
CATTGCCGGTGAAGGTAAGAGAAAGGTAGCTCCAACTCCGGCTGCAGCAATCGTGCCCCAATCGCGTCGTGAGTACTTTTTGAGGTCGTCTTCAAAGTGAACTTGATCGCACATAGATGTTGCCTGCTAGGTGAATTGGCGAAGTGGATGATTGCGGCGAGCAATTTGAAAAAACGCTCGAATCGACTGGCAAATAATTATACACCCTAATCGAGAATCCTTTGGGCCCGATGCCTTGAGAGGCGGGGCTTAACGGAGCTTTACTCTAAGCAGAACAGTAGTGCGAAGCCTACGCGATGAACAAATTCGTCTGCACAAATCTGCGATCACGCTCAGGATCTGTGTGTTGGAAAACGGGGAGCATTCAAAGCGTCTGCCAGCAAGACTCAACGCTCAGATTTAGCATTGCGCCTCAATTTCCTGCGTCAGCCGTACCTGCTTCGCCAGCAGTACCGTCACTCGCCTGCGGCTGCTCAGCATTCTCAGCTGGGTTGCCCAAATCTCCATCCTCGCTTTGTCTGTCCGTGTTTTCGTCCTCAGTTAAATTGCTCGCGTCTCCATCCTTTCCTTTTGCGCCTTCTTTCGACTTGTGCTCGTCCTTCTTTCCAAAGGCCGTGCGAATGCCCTCGCCGACAACGACTATTTCTTTGAATGCGAAATCTCGTGCCGCTGTAACCTTCTCGCCGACACCGTCGAGGTCGAAGGCGAATAGTCCAAGAACTGCAGACACTGCTAGACTTTTCCAAATCTCATTTGCGAGACTCTTTAGCATCGCACCGACTTTAAACCAGTGTACGATACGCGGAACGAGCTCCCATGCGGTCGCAATGAATAGAAGGACGCCCAACATTGCTTTCTCCTGCCATTCTATCTTCGTCTGAAACAGGGACATCAGGATAATTGTGGTGGAGAAGAAGACGATAAGTCGCAGTGTTCCAACGGGTAACCAGCGGTTGGTGAGTTCCGTACTGGAGGCTAGACGTCCAATTTCAAAGAAAACGAGGGAGACCGCGGCACCACATATCACCTTAGCTTCCGTCTCGTCTAGATTGCCTGCCCAATAGACCATGACAGCAAAAAGAACAAGCAAGAGCAGCAGATTCGAAACGGCATGCCCGAGATACCAAGGACGCTTCTTGCGTCCAGCATAGTACATTCGCTGCTGATCCTTGGGACACTTCACAATGACCCGCGCACCAAGTTCCTCGACAGTATACTCCTTCATTTCTCCGCATTCGCACTGGAAAATCGGCATAGCTTCCCCGTCGTTTCGATGTTCAAGAGATTGACTGGTTCAATCGGACTCTTCGCATTGTATCCAAGATTCCCCGTTCGAAAAACAATGCGATGAATAGAAGCTAGCGTGGTTTGATTTGCAACCATTTGCAAACCTGGCCCCATCTCCTTCCTGCGAGATGTCGGGACTATATGCGGCAAAGGCGAAGATCGCTGGTCCTCTCAGCTGCTATCAGATCGACAGGCAAAGTAGGCCCAAATGCATCAGAACAGGAGAGAGGACGCGTGATGCGTCGATTACTTGAACTAGGTGCAGATCCAAGCATTCCATCAAATTCCGGGACGCCACTCTCAATCGCAAAGCGGCGAGAGGAACATGAAAAAATGCAAATTCTAAGGCAGTATACGGGGTGATTACGGGCGTCACCTAAGCCATACAAAGCTAAGTTCCTTCGTTGGCTCAACTACAAAGAAATTGGCCCCACCGCCATGCTCCGCCGAGCTGCAGCTAGATGCAACGCACGACTCCTCTTGTTCCGCCTGCCTGGTTCTTCCAACGCCGCGCGACGAGCATTGAAAAGTTGCTTGCGAGTGCACTTCCGCACTTGGTCCTTCATGCGCGAAGTGAGTGATTACGAGGATTTATTCCGGCTCGGGTGAGAATTTTGGACCTACGATCCGAGACCATTTCTCTATTTGGCTTGGTGTGAGCCGCCCTAGCACAATCTCCATTAATTCTTGCCGCATCGATTGATCTAACCATGCGTCGGGTCGAAAACTCGATGGTGAAAGGCCACTTGGCTTGATCTCTTTTGGCGGGGACTGAGCATTTTTGATGAGGTAGTCCAAGAAGGTTTGCTGCATCTCAGCTGCTTGCTCACGCGACAGCTCAAATTCACCTAAAACCGTGGATTCTATGATCGCAGATGGCCCTTGAAGCTGCAGTGCTATCTGTCCAAGCCGCTCAATTTGATCAGATGTGAGAAGCTCCTTTATTGTACGCAGGTGCTCTTTTGCAGCGAACTGCGAGATATTCTGGGGAGCATTCTCTGTCACAAAAGTTGAAAGCTGGATCAGGTGTGCGGTTTGTTTTGCAGTTAGTTTTAGATCCGCACGCACGCTTTCTTGCCGCAGTAACGCGAATTTACGACTCTCTCGTCTGACTACTAGCTCTTCGCGGATTTCTGCAACTTGTTCGTAGGTCGATTCCAATTCAACTCGTTTTTCGGATCCTTCGTCAGAATCTTCGATGAGCGCTTCGTAATAAGTCAGCGCAGATGCCAACATCTTCAATCGAAGTGTTTCTTCCATCGGTGTGCGAGCAAACTCATTCTGAGCCATGCGTATCATTTCGTCGGCAGCCGCCTGAGCTGTCGCAAGCGTTTTTTCCGCTTGAGTTGCACGTATCTGTTCTCTTTCCAGCGCCGTCTGCGTTAGCGCTTTCTGGTTCGAGACAACGCCGAGTGTAACCGCCATGGAGATCAGGGTGACGACCATGGTAAACAACAAGGAAACGAAGGCTGTAGGATGGCGGCGCATCCATTTTCGTCCTTGGTCGATCAGAGTTGGACGCTTGGCTGTGATTGGAATTTCGCTCAGGTATCGACGCAAGTCATCGGCAAAGCTCTGTGCTGATTGATACCGATCCCCTGGCAAGTGCCGGAGCGCTTTGAGTGTGATGATCTCCAGCTCGTCGGGAATTGATTTGTCTAGGGACTTCAAAGATTTTGGGTCTTCATGCAAAACCTGGTGCAATAGAGTTTGCCG
>JBCCEO010000911.1:0-3002 GCA_039030255.1 Planctomycetota bacterium
CGCGAAAACCACTCAAATTTTATAGATTGCGACGTCAACTGAATCTGTTGCTGAACATTCCGCATTTCTTCGCGGAGTCCATCTTGTTCACGTCCTTGCATCAGATTCACGGTGTTTGCCGATGAAAGCTCTGCTCGCATCCCTTCCTCTTGTTCGGGTGACACGCGAATTCTTGCATCGCAATAGGTGCAGACGGCACTTGGCTCACCGTCAGGACCGTCCCAGGCCGCTCCGCAATTCGGGCAAGAAAGAACCTGCATGTTACGTACCTAAGAATAGCTCGAAGAAGGGGTGATTCCAGCCGACAGCGTTTATCAGTGTAAACCACCAGGTGCAGATTTCGCTAGTCAGTTTCTTCAGGGAAATGAAAGCGGTTTAGAACCTGAAACAATTCGGGCCAATGATGATCCAACGCGTAGGGCTCTTCGAAAAACGCCTCGCTAGCAACTGCGAAGAATTCAGCCATGTTGGTAGCCCCATAACAATCCAGCACCTGAGCATAGCCAGAATTGCACTGCTGCTGCAAGCGATCGAACCCTTGCTTGACAACGCGTTCCCATTGCCGAGCAAACTCACGAGACTCGATCACAGGAAAACCATCCGCCATAGGACCATTGCGCATGTCCAAATGATGGGCAAACTCGTGAATCACGACGTTGCGAGCAAAATTCTCCCGTCGTCCAGTCGCCAACACGTCGGCCCAAGACAGAATTACCGGCCCGCGATGCCAAGCTTCCCCAAGCCGACCACTTTGACTTTCAAGCACCACCCCCGAACCCACAGACTCTTGCGTCTTGGCCAAATAAGCATCGGGATACACCAACACCGACTTTACTTCCTCGAAGTATTCGCCGCGAATATCGCCAGCGCCTAATCCCAAAGTCATTTTCGCAACCTGGGCCGCAATCGTTACTCGATGCTCGTCGGTCAGCTTAAGCCCGCCGCATCCTTCCCAGTTCTTTTCTTTGACAAAGATTTGAACGGAACGAATTACTTGCTGCTCAGATTCCTCGTCAACTTCACTCAGAAATTGAGCATTCTGGGAGAGAATATCCTCCCAACCCAAAGGCAGCTCCTGTTTCCACCAGCGGCGACGTCTTTGGTTTCGGAGCCAACGAAAAATCATAGAATTCGATTACACAAGGAATCAAGAATGGAATTCAAGCGTCGCCCCATCTGGCGGCCGATTTTCTCCGACTGCGGCTTCATCCAGCATAAAGCGGAGTTCACCGCTTGCGGGCTGAATCAACTGGGATGGATACCGTTGGGCGTCACGCTCGCCGTGCCAAAGCAAGTGCAAGGCTTGTTGCTTCGCATTTCCAGCGATCAAGAATAGTACGCTACTGGCCGCATTCAGAGTAGGAGCCGTCAAAGTAATTCGCCAACAATCCAGTTTCTCGACCCAGTTCTCAACGACTAGCTTTTCTGTCTCAGCCAAGGCCGTTGTTCCAGGAAACAGGGAGGCCGTATGCACGTCGTCGCCCATACCGAGCAACGCACAATCCAGATTCACTGATCCATATTCGTCGACAATTTTAGCTCGCAGTAAAGCATCATATTCCGCAGCCGCCGTTTTTGCCTCGCCGCCTGGATCGGGAACCGCCAGGATGTTGTCCGCTGGAATTTCCACATGATCTAGTAAGTTTTCGCGAACCATCCGGAAATTGCTCTGCTCAGAATCCGATGGAACGTTGCGTTCATCGCCCCAGAGCAATACCACCTTGGACCAGTTGATCGTTCCTTCTGGCAATTCTGCAAGCAATTGGTACAGCCGTTTGGGCGTCGAGCCGCCTGCGAGAGCCAGCACGAAAGGTCGCGAGGAAGACTGCTCTTGGACTTGGATTCACTCCACTAGCCATTAACACGCATTCTGAGCCAACGACTCGGGGTCTTTATAAATCTGGACTTCAGTTTCGGAGCTCATGATATGTGGCAAGTATTAGTAATGGAAGGAACGGAAAAATGCAAGCTGTATGGCTTTGAATCGAATTGCATGTGTACCCCAAGGGTGCTATCGCGCCGGCAGTCTAGCAACAACCAGGACCAGAACAATCATCGCCAAGCACTTGCAAGGAGGAAACACCGGGTACGCCGCATCGATCAGGTGCAAGGCATTGAGTTTGCGTCGTAGACAATCGTAGCTCTAAAACGCCGTCAACAATCTCCCCCGCCTGTAACGCAAACATGGACAAAGTCTGTTGCTGAACTTCAAACTCGATTTCTTCCTCTCCGGTAAGCCCGAGATCAGTCGCTTTGCCCAGGATCGCAATCAACTTATCTCGCAACAAGCGGTGGTCCTTATCATCAGCTACCCAAGTCTGCAAAACGCAGTTCGTCCTCTGGCGGCGGGTGCCACCGCAATCCACGAAGTCCTTGGATACCTTGCCAATTTCCGTCAAATGGAAGTGCGGCGGAAGTGCTTGTGCGTCGGGTAGCAGAATTCGAACGCCTTCAAACTCGGACGAATCGTGTACCAGCTTTTTCAGGAATTGAAGTTGCATGGGTTCGATCTATGTTGTTGCTGCTGAAAATCGCATAGGCCTGACTAAACGACGCAAATCATTGCAAGTGATGTGGAACATTTCCAAAAATCGTGGCCAATTCAGCTAGGTTGCCTCAGTCGGCTTGAGGCTCGGTCATACGAAATGGATCTAGTGCTTCCTGTAATTGCTCCTCGGAAAGCACTTTATTCTCCAAGCAGACTTGGCGGACGGTCTTGCGTTCAGCAAAAGCTTCCTTAGTGATCTTTGCGGCCATTTCGTAACCGATAAGCGGATTCAGACTCGTCGACATACTCAAGCTTTGCTCGACCGCTGCCTCGCAAGACTCCTCGTTTGCCTCCAACCCTTGCATACAGAACTCGATAAAGGCGTTCACACCATTAGAGAGCAGTTGAATGCTCTCCAGCGTTGTCTGTCCCATCACGGGCATCATGATGTTCAGCTGAAAATTGCCGCCGGCAGCTCCACAAGTCGTAATACACTGATCGTTGCCAATCACGC
>JBCCEO010000912.1:0-2983 GCA_039030255.1 Planctomycetota bacterium
CATCTTTGGAGGATTGATTATCATCGTGTTTTGCGCAACTTCAGGGAAACGTTTTGTCAACTCCGAGTAGGACGCAAACCAGTGTCTTTGAAATACCGCGGGTTTGGGCTCGTCTGCCCGAAGCGGATCTTTCGGGAGTGCATTTAGTTGCTTGAGGATAGTCCGAAGCTGAAGGACGGCTGACTGTACATTAGAAGTATCAAAGCCTTGAAACTCTCCATCTTCAAATAAATGCGGCCAGCATACTTCCAAGATGAAACACAAGAAGGATTCATCGACACCTTCAAAGAAATCGAACACTGGAATCAAGTAGCGAGCTTCGTCGGGGAAGTTGCCCGCTCGCACCTCATGCTTAAATTGTTCCAAGTCTTGTGCTGATACTCCAGTGTAGAGAGCTTGCTTCTCTTGGACTTGGCCTGCAAAGTCAAGGATTTCGTCCCACGTCCAATCGACCTTTTGCGGGCTGTAGCCGAAGTCCTTAACGATATCGGTGCGCACCGTGTACACTCCGAAATCAATTCGATGCGGCAAGCCATATTGCTTGGCGTCCAAATTGCTCTTGCCGCGTTGCCAGGCCAACTTGTGGAACGTTTCGTCCCCCGGATTCTTAAACTGGCTCAGGTGTGGATCGATGCATTCTAGCTTACCCGTTTTGACCAAATAATCGAATGCAAATTCGTCCACATTGGAAACCCAAGTTTCCTCCATCTCGCAGCGACTCGCCATGATCTCAAATTTGGCCAAGTGTTTTTGGAAGCCACCCACGTGGAAGAATCGAAAATTGTCAGTTTTGTGTTCCTGATGGCCAAAGATTGTCTCCGCTTCAGACTGCCAAAAGTCTTCCAGCGATTTGTATTCACCGTATAGCGACAGCGTTAGTGGAAGCAAGTGTAGCTTACCTTCGCGGTCCTCGACGTATTCGCGGAAGGAATCTTGGACGGTCAACTGGCCGTCTTCAAAGCCTACTTCCCAGGAGCGTCCGGCTCGCGTGGAGGTTCCGTCGACGTACTTCGCACTGTACCCAATCCGATTATTCACGCGATTGGGGAGCAGCAGGAAGCGAGATTGGATAAAGGTGTCAAAGTGCTCGCGGATTGGGCTTTCCAATCCGGATTCTACCGTGTGAACAAAAAGCGTAGTGACTCCTTTCAAGGAACAGAATTCCTTTAGCGGCAAGACTGCGAAAGGGTCGGAGCCAAAGGCTGCGATGTCATCAAATGCAATTCGCTGGATATTGTTTTTTGCCGAGCCGTCGTTGTTATCGATGAACTGTCCGACCTGATGAGCCAGCTCGTCGATCGACTCAAAGAACCCAGTTATCGGGAACAGGATAACTCGTGGCAAGAACAGCTTTTCGAAAGCAAGTTCGACACGGGCCTTGCGTTCCGCCTCGTCAAGTGTCTGCCATTCCTTCCAGCCCTTGTCGCCTGGGACTTGTTCATCTTCTCCGCCGCACAGACGCATTAAATCGTCCTTGCTGAAATCGGTCTGATTCTCAAAGTCGATTTCGCCGTCATCCAAAAGAGCTCGCATTTCCCGGCAGAGGTTTTCCAGTGCTTTGCGATCTACGTATTGTTCCATGATCTTGCGAGCGACTTCGCGCGTGGAGCCTGCAACGAGAAACAGTACTTTGCCGCCTGCTCGCCAGCCATCCAGCACGCCCTGCTGAAGGAACTGAGTAACCACTGCCTTCTTGCGCGTTGCATCGGGCCCGTACAGCAGTGCTGCAGATCCTTTTAGTAGTCCACCGTCAGGATCGCCCAGGATCTGATTGAATTTGGTGTTGGTGCAGAACTTCTGCGGTACTAAAGCTCGGTCTTCGGCGTAAGACTCTTTGGCAGCCTTCCGCAGAAGCGAAGGAAGGTTAGGGCGAATCGAGATCCCAGTAACGGGTTCGATTTGCATTTCGTGACGCCCGTCCAGCACTTCTTGGAACCGCGCCTTCTCGATCTGCACAAGTCGGCCACTGCGATCGTCCTTCCAACCGAGATCAATTACGACATTTGGGACGTAATCCTTCCAACCTAATTTGTGGTTCTTCTCGAGTAGGATCACAATTGTGCAATTGAATTCTTCTCCTAGGGCACAAATTTCGTGGAAAAGGGATCGTTGTAATCGGTAGGAGCCCTCAGATACTTCCTCAACAAACGGATCCGTCAACGAATCGATGACGATCATTTCGCAATGCTTCAACGACTCCACCACATTACGAATGTGAGAGGTCAATGAGCTTTGGTAGTGAAAGAACGGCGAGCTCTCGGGGTGTTCTTCGCCAAAAGCTCGCAGCGCTGTGTCAGGATACTGACCGACATAGAACAGCGGCTTTTTTTCCAGCTCATTGAGCGTATCCATATCCGTGAAGTCCGAATGGATCTTGATGTCCGAATCATCGGGGCACCAGCTGAACTGCTTCATGGCCATCTGGATATCTTGGCCCTTTTGCTCCAGAGTCAAATAGGCGATCGAGCCGTCCAGTTTCGGGTCATTGAAAAGATTGCAGGCAAACTGAAGTGCTAAGGTGGTCTTGCCGCCACCGTGAGGCCCCTTGATGACGACTGAAGTGGAGTCATTGCCGGCGACGGCAAGTCCGCCGCAAAGGACTTTGTCCAGTCCAGGGATCCCCGTTAGAATCTTGCAATTCCTGGATGGCATCCTCATCGGTTCCATTTCCGAGGAAATGAATTGCTCTATATGCTTCTGCTCAGGGCGAGTTGCAATGACCTCATTGCCGGAAGCGGCTGGTCCCGATTGCACCTGGTGCTCCCGAGAAAACTCTCGCAGACGTTTCTCCACGTCAGGATCAATGTTCGCCTCGCCGAAAACGGAGTTGAGGGCAGTTTCAACAGCCTGAGTGTCTCCGACCATTTGGTATGTTCGGAGTGCTTTGTTGTTCTTGCAGAAATCCAATCTCAAACGTCGAGTTTCCTTCAGTGAGATGAATCTGGAGACGGTGCATCAGTTCCAGCGTGAGGAGATTCGTCAC
>JBCCEO010000913.1:0-2957 GCA_039030255.1 Planctomycetota bacterium
GCTGGAGGGTTCTTCGTTCACCGAGAACATTTTTGCGATGCTCGGATTGTGGCTGCCGCGCATGGAAGGGTTAGAAGGAATCTGGTCGGCCAAGTACGGTTTTCCTGCTGAGTTCCGCGTGCCGACGTTGGTTGCTTGTCTCTTGCTGAGTGCCAGTTTCGCTTTCTGGCCACCTAGAAAAACACTCGGCTCGTTGATGTGCGGAACGGCGGCTATCATGCTGGCGATTCAGTTCTGGCACGGCTTCGGTGGCGGATTGTATATGGCTTGGTTCTTGCCATTTATCCTGCTCACCATTTTCCGCCCCAATCTCGATGATCGCATCGCGACGAACGTGGTGCGAGCAAAAGTAGTCGCACCCAGCGCCGCCTAGCAGTAGTGGATTGTTCTGTTGTTAGATTAGGCTTGCCCCACGCAAGCGTCTTGATTTTTCCTCAAGGCCTATTTCGGATCTTGGCTAGCAACCGCTAACTCTTGCCAATCCAAATCTCTTCGAAAAATATAAGTTGTAGTTCCTCGAACGCACACTTCGGGCTGGAATGCTCCCCATCCAGACGGCTTTGTAGTGTACGACGCGATGGGAAAGCATCCAATTGGGGTATATCGGGATTATTCCTGACCAACACCAGGAGCTTCGACGCTCTTTTGTTGTCGCACCAATGATGGCGGAGTAGCAAACTCTCGCTCAGGAATGTCTTTGCGCCACTCGATTGAGGCATCGACACGTTGTGAAAGCTTAGAAAGCGAGCTCACAACACCATCGATCTCCAACGGAAGTTTTTGTTTAGTGTCCCAACGCGTGCTGATCTTTGCCTGCAAACTTCCTTTTTTCGGAAGACTCTTTAGCGAGCTTATTTCATCGGGATTCCATTTTCCCTGATACATAGTCCAAGTGTATTCGACAGGAAGATCTTTCTCGAACGCCAGTGTTTGCAGATGGCCTAAATTCGGATTTGCTTCTTTCAATATCCAATGGGAAATTAGCTTGCCTTTCCTAATACCAACTCCAAGCGGCTTGTACTCTAGGAATGTGTTGAGCAAGAATCCTTCGTCCGGTGGATCGCCAACTAAACGCCATAGCACAAATGTTGGCAAGCTAAGTGGCTCAAAACGCAGCACTTCGTTTTGCTGCTTTTGGGTTGCTTTGCCCCAAAGTTCGTAGTCAGGAAGCCGCGCCTCACCGCTGTTCCGTCTAAACCAAGATTCGCTTCCGCGTTTGAAGAATTGCATCATCTCGCCCTGCAGAACCCGTCCATCCAGTGGATCAACAACTTCGATAGTTCGAGTTAACGAGATAACTTTAGCAGCGGAGTCTCTAACATAATTGTCTACGATTCGTTTCTCGACGAACTGCTTTCCACCTGGATCTGTTAGTAAATTCAACCTCAGGACGTAGCCATACTTTTCCGGCAATTCAAGATCCAAGTCTACAAACTCAGCAAGCAGAGTCTCTGCTTTTTCAACACTCCAATCGCCCTTTAAATCCTGAGAGTAAGCAGAATTCACCAGACAAACTAAAAACCCAAGAGGGAGAAGAGTCTCAAGCGAATTACGCATCGTAACTATCCATTAAAACCCACTTGCGGATGCGCTTATATACCTCGAAGGGGTAGTGTATCGCAGCGAGGGTTCAAAAGCAAGTTGATGCATTGAAACACCTCACTCCAATTGTTGCCCCATAATTGCTCCCTGGAAATAACGGCGCCTCTATGCGAAACGGTAGTCAGCTTGGCTCGCCGGCCTAGCGTCTCCATGAAAGCGCTTCGTCAGCCGAATCAGCGTCGAGCGCGGCGACGCCCCTGCGTGGTGATGGCTCCCGCGTCGTACGAGCCAGCCAATCAAATCCTGCTCGCAAGATGCAGTTCAAAGAACGCTCACTGTGATGGCAAAAATGGTATCCAGAATGCACAATAGGAACCTTAGGGCTTAGCCCGTTTCCTTCCGGCCCATCCAACTTTAACGACGGATTGCTTTCGTGTCGAAAACCGTGATCGCTATCGCCGCCTCGGCTATCGTGCTCTTTGGGATGCTATTCGTCTTGAGTCAAGGAGAAGGGAATCGTTCTGGGACCAGCACGATTACTTTCTTCTGCGCGGCGAGCAATCGAGCGGTGATGGAGGAGATTCGGCAAGCCTATGAAAAGGAGACGGGACGTTCCGTCGAGATTCAATACGGGCCTTCTCAAACTTTGCTCTCGCAGATCGAAGTCAGCAAAATGGGCGACTTGTATTTGCCCGCTGATATTAGTTATTTGGAGATTGCCCGCGACAAGAAACTCGTTGCCGAAATCTTACCCATTGCTCGCATGGAAGCCGTTTTGGTCGTCCCGAAGGGCAATCCGAAGAACATCCAGAGTCTCAGTGATCTATTTAATCCGGATCACAAAGTTGTTCAAGCGAACCCGGACGCGGCCGCCATTGGCAAAGTCACCCGGCGTGTGCTGACAGAATCAGGCCAATGGGAAAAAATTGACCAGGCTACAATGGCTTATCGCACGACGGTCAACGATGTGGCAAACGATGTCTTGGTCGGTGCCGCGGATGTAGGAATCGTGTATGACGCCGTGTTGCACACTTATCCAGATCTTGAGTACGTTGAAATTCAAGAGCTTGCACCAGCGGCCTCGCAAGTTTCCATTGGTGTTATTCAAAGTTCGAAACAGCCAGCTGCCGCCCTGCACTTTGCCCGCTACGTTTCCGCACAGGATCGCGGACTCAAGTCCTACAAGCAACATGGTTTCCGTGTCGGCGAGGGTGACCAGTGGTCCGATGTGCCAGAACTCAACATCTACGCCGGTTCCATGTTGCGACCAGCCATTGAGGACACCATTGCGGCTTTCAGGAAACGTGAAGGCGTGCTTGTGACAACCCTCTACAATGGCTGCGGAATACTCGTCGGCCAGATGAAAGCTGGGCAGAAACCCGACGCATATTTTGCCTGTGATAAGGAGTTTATGA
>JBCCEO010000914.1:0-2944 GCA_039030255.1 Planctomycetota bacterium
CCTCGATAGTCCTCAGTCCAGCATGAATCGCTTCCCGCTCCCCTAATGCTGCCGTAAAGTATGCCTCCAACGCCAATGCGCTTGTGTGGTTTGTCTCGAGTTGAATTCCTTGCAGATTGACCGAAGATCCACGCCCTGAATCCGAGTATCTGGAGTAAAACTCTCGGATTTTCTCCATCATCGCGTCAGTTTGATCACGCCTCGTCGTCTCCTTGGAAAATCGCAATCCATCGGGAAGAAAGACAACATGGGAAGCCACTTCTTTGGCCGCGGCAAGGTATTTGCTCACGAAGGAAGGAGACATGGCTTGGGCTGCGCCGGTATTAATGAATCCTTCCCCGGCGGCCCCATCGACGGGAAATTCCCGCGTCGGTTCAAGACCGATGACACCCGTCAGGTCCTGAATCACATAATTGTATTCTTCATTGTTCAATCGACGCAGGAGAACCGGCCCTGGATCGCCAGCTGATTTCTCAGATTCTGCTAGCAGAAAATCGCGAATCCAGGATTGCAAAGCCTGCGACTCTTGCTCGTTCATCTGCTCAGAGTCTTTGGGTGGCATCTGCCCCGAACGCAGAATATCGCGCACCTTCAGCCACTGGCCGGTATGACGCCGCAGGTCTTTCAGACTCTGATTCTGACTCAAATCAATGTCGGCTTCCGGCAAATCGGCGTTGTGGCAATCGAAGCAGTATTCCTTAAGGAGTGGAACGATGAGATGAGAGAATGTTTCGTCGGAAATCTCTTGCGTTCGGCGAGGCATAGCGCTGGGCCCGTTCATTTGCGCACTGGCTAGTTCACCTAGTGGCAAAAGCACGAGCCAAACAATCGCAAAACAGAATCTTGCTTTCATCGCGGGATCCAGGTCAGAATCAGTCGCACTTGCGAGGCGACAACCTGTGGAGGGAAGGAGTCAGTTCGAGGGCGCTGGATCGACGGTCCAGTCTTTGTTGCGCCGGAGTCCATAGTAGGGGTAATGATCCCAGAGTACTTTTCCACCAACTACACGTGGATCCTTTGTTTCCTCCAGGCGGTCGAAAAGCATCGTTCGCATCTCAAGCTGAACCTCAAGCAGATCAACTTTTCCGGCCAAGTTATTCATCTGGTAAGGATCGTCCTGGATCCGATAAAGCTCCTCTGCAGGTCGCATGCCCCAAGCCAGTTCAGCTAAACGCGCAACACCATGCTCTTTACTATGATCCATCATAAAGCTCTTTGTCGGCGAGCTATCAATTTCTCCGTAGGGCAGGGCCCTGGCGCAAACACTTGCATCAGGCGATCCTGAGGGCCAGCGAGTCGGTTCAAAGTTGTAGATATAGAGAAAATCCTTCGTGCGAATGGCTCGGCAAGGATAGCCCTTGCCGCCCTTGCGACAGCCATCGTGACGTTCCATCGCGGTAAAGGCGGCAGCGCGCGATGTTTTAGCTTCGCCAGCAAACATATCACTGAGACTTGTGGCTGACATCATATCGGGCTTGGCAATACCAGCCGCTTGCAAAAAGGTTGGAGCTAAATCGCTCAGATTCACAAGCTCTTCGACCACGCGTCCCGAATTGGCGATACCCTTGGGCCAGCGGATTGCGAGCGGTACGTGGGTCCCCGTGTCATACAAACTTGCTTTGGCTCTTGGAAAGGGCATGCCATGGTCGCTAGTCACTACTACGATCGTATTGTCGAGCTGGCCGCGTTCCTCCAGCAAAGCAAGAGCACGAGCCACATGATTGTCAAAATGCTCGACTTCCACGTAATAGTCCAAAATATCATTTCGGACGATTTCGTTGTCAGGAAAAACATCCGGTACATCAATCTGCTCAGGACTCTTGCCACTCTTCGCTCCAGCTCCTAATTCGTAACTACGATGCGGTTCGCTGGTGCCGAGCCAAAAACAAAAAGGCTGGTCCTCGCCGACCTCAGTCAGAAACTCTCCGAAATTCCCAGCGTAATCCGTATTCCGAATCGCTTTGTATTCGGGTCGCAGCGTCTTTGCTTGATAGGGCTTGCCAGCAGGATTCTCCTCGCGTCCGCCAGCCTCCAATCGGCCAGGGCTCCAGCCTTTTCCAGTATGTCCAGTCTTGTAGCCTGCGTCTTGAAGCAATTCGGTATACGTCAAAAACTTGGCGGGCAGTGTACTGTGAATATTCCCAGCCTCCTCCAATCGCCAAATCGACTGGCCGGTCAAGATTGCGCTCCTAGACGGACCGCAAGTCGGTGCATCGCAAAAAGCGTGCGTGAAACGCAAACCTTCCCGCGCGACGCGGTCAAATGCTGGCGTACTGACGATCGGATCCCCATTGGCTCCTGCGTGCACATAGCTTTGATCGTCCGAAATACAAAACAAAATGTTCGGTCGATCTTCGGCCCGGTTAGTTCCAGCAAGCAGGAAAAAAATCAGCGCAAGGACTTGAGCTCTATACATTTGGCATCGCAATCAAGGGGAGGAAATTTACAAAGACAAGCAAGGAGGGCGCAAACGGCAAGCGGAAACGAAAATTCTATCAAAAGCCAGACTGCAAGTAAGCGAAGAGCGCGGCGATATCTTCACGCCCCAAGTTGTCCAACAGCCCTTCTGGCATGAGGGAAGTATCCAACTGCTTAATCCGTTCTACTTCGTCCGTCGCCAAACTGACTCGTTCTTTGACGGTCCGCACTTCGATTGATTTCTCGGCACGAGCCACAATGGTACCGGTGATGACTCTGCCATCGACTAACAGAATAGCGGATTGTCGCATCGGAGCCGGCACCACTCGACTGGGATCTACGATATTCTCCAGTAGATAACCAAGATTGTCGCGATTGGAGCC
Organism: Planctomycetota bacterium; assembly: GCA_039030255.1. Classification (GTDB taxonomy): domain Bacteria; phylum Planctomycetota; class Planctomycetia; order Pirellulales; family Pirellulaceae; genus Aureliella. The sequence continues at coordinate 2,802 of JBCCEO010000914.1, forward strand.
TGTCAGATCAGGCCCGACCTCTGTACCTTCACCAAACAATCGATGGCAGCTCCCGCAGCGTTCGGCAAATACCCGCCTACCATGTTTGGGATCAATCAAATCGTTGTCTACTTTGTCGAGTACCTTTCGCACGAGCTGTATGA
>JBCCEO010000915.1:0-2943 GCA_039030255.1 Planctomycetota bacterium
CTTCCCATAATTTGTTTCATTTCTTTTCTAGGTGAATCATTAATCAAGTGAAGTCAGCTCCCTTTTCACAATTAAGATTATTTCCCTTCTTAAACTCCATTTGTTCCTGGTGGTACTACAGTTGTTGCAGTTATAGTCTCTCCATGTATAAACTTAGTAGGCCTACACATTATCAACAGTAATGGCTGACATTGATGTTGGCCCCAGAGGTCTTTGACGGACGGCCGGACTTCCGAAGTGACCAATATTCGTTAGCGTTGGTCTTCGCTGAACTGCTTACAGGCCGGCTCCCGTTCCAAGGAAAAACAACCGGCGAACTCGCCAGACAACACCTTGCTTCACAACCTGACCTAGACGCTTTGCCGCCTGCCGACAGACCAATCGTCCAGCGTGCGCTTGCGAAGAACCCATTGGATCGTTTCTCAACTTGCAAACAGTTTGTAGCCCAGCTGCAGCGTGTGCGAGCATCGGCCTTACCTTTAGTGGCGAAAACGACTTCGCCTGAGGAGGTCAATTCTGTCAAGCGCCAAGAGAGCTCGCTGGGGAATACGCTTGAGTTTAATGCGACCGAGAAATCCGCGCAGGGAACCGTTGAATTCTCTCAAGCGCCGACGAAACCAGAATCCTTCTCCGACTCAGAGCAATCGCGTTGCTATTTCCTTGCCGTTGGAGGAATGGGCTGCAGAACCCTGGCTAACTTGCGAAGCAAAGTCTATCAAAACTGTGATGCAAGGCTCTCTGCCGACGATCATGGCTGGCTGGCGATTGACACCGCCTGCGAGAGTCTTCAGGATCTTGTCGACTGTCGAAACGAAAAATCCCAACTCAAACACGACCAGATTGTTCAATTACAACTTTATGAACCTATCGAGTACAGGAATGCGGATCCAGTAGTATTGGAACCTATTTCGCGACGTTGGTTGTATAACATTCCAAAGTCGCTTCGCACCGAGGGAGTTCGTCCGCTGGCATTGCTGACAATGCTCGATCATTACGATGCTTTACGCAGAAAGATCAAGCAGGACCTAGAAAAACTTATCGCAGAACATCAGCAAGACTCTCAGTGTACCGAGCCTCTGCGTATCTATCTGATGAACTCCATTCACGGAGGCACCGGCAGTAGCCTTTTTTGCGAAATTGCACTTGTAGTTCGTCGAGTCATGACGGAGTTGAATTTCAGCAATTACCGTATCTGCGGCAACGTCCTCTGGGCAATGACGCTACAGAGTACCGTCGCAAGTATGCCCGCCGCAACAGCCCTAACTAGTATTAATGAACTGCAACGGCTCATGGAAGATGACGCCGTTGTTCCGCCTGTCTATCGGCTCGAACATGAGCATTCAGCGACCCATCGCCCATTTGACTGGGTTACGCTCATCGATGGTGGATTGCACGGTGATGCGAAAAGCGAAGAACCGGCAATTGAATCTTTGGCCAATCATGTCTTTGCAGATTCCCAGACTGTATTATCCGCACTTCTCGCAGAGGATCGGACACGCTCAAGCGCAGACGACTGGCTTCGCACTGCGATTGCGACGCCGCTACAACTATTCGATCCAGTAGACAAAGAAGCGCTAAAGACAATGTGCGTACTGCTCGCCGTCAACAAAGCCAAAGCCTATTTGCAGGGATCAAAATCAAGTTCCTCGAATTGGAGCAAAACGCACAACTCCACGACTGCAGCTTCAGGAATGGAAGTTCCGTTGACCGAGCTAGCCAGTGTCGAGTTGACAAATCGCATTGCAAACAAAATTGGAATCGCCACTGAGGCTGATAGTTTCGAGAAGCAACGGGCGGCGAAAGACGGCAAAGAGTTTTTGACAGCCTGGGCACGTCGAATCAGTCCCTCGTCGAAAATGAATGAAATGCAGATGGCGGAAGATCTGCAAAAATTCCGAGATGCGATCCGCGCGATCGTAGCGACGAAAGTTTACACCTGGAAACAGGTTGAACGAATTCAGCTGAACGCAGTCGAAGGTATCCTTGATTATTGCGACCAAGGGCTTGATCCCTTGGTCCAGTATTTTTGCAAGATCCTAAATTGCAGTCCGGAGAGTCTCAAGCAAAACGTGGTCAAATACTTGCGACTCTTCACCGAACAATGCCTTTTACAATTGAAAAGATTCCAGGAAGAAAGCAAGGACCTTACGCGGCGCGTCGAAAGCTGGTCGATTTCGCTTTCCGCCGACGCAAAGATGGACCAAAATGATCTGGAAAATCGAGTCCAACGTCTGCCTACTGAAATTCAAGCCTTAGTTGCTCGTGTCACCGAAGTCGTCGCGAACGCTATTCATACACAAATCATCCGCATTGTGAGCAGTGGTGTCCACGAGCAATCGCTCCATATGGATGTCAAACACGATCGACCTGTCTTTGGCGTAGAGCAGAGTTTGAACTCGCTAATCAAGACAGCCCGAGAAGCTTTCGCGAAAACTTCGAGAACTCTAAACATCGATTTTTCGAATTACAAACATGATCAAGCAGACGAAGCAACGGATACTCTGCAGATTCAGGAAATGGATTCCTGCTCCCCCCAACTTGCACGCTACGGTAGCACCCTTGCGCGGTTTGCAATAGCTCCGGAGCAACACTTTGAGTTACTCGAAGGCGTTTTGGATTGTCGAGGAATCCGAAAATCAACTTGCCCTATTCCTGCTCCATTGAGTTTTGGAGTCATGCTGGCCTGTGACGGAGTATACAAAGGATCCATTCGAGCCCTGACCGAGTACTGCCGCCCTTCTGCAAAAACCCTGCAATTGGCGGAACGTCTTCACTCAAGAGTCGACGTGGATTGGGCTCCGATCGCGTCCATGTTTGAAGTCAGCGACTTAGAATCCAATGACAAAAACTCGGAACAAGAATTGCCGCCAACTACCGCGACGGAACAAACAGCCATCCCTGCCTTGCCCTTGCCAGATAGTAGCCTTCCCATTCCAGGCAGCA
>JBCCEO010000916.1:0-2923 GCA_039030255.1 Planctomycetota bacterium
CCCTACAGCACGGAGACGGCGTTCCCGAAGTGGACCGGGGTCTGTTTGGCGGAAGCCACGGGGCGCGAGGTAGAAGTCATCAACTGTGGAGGGCTGTCCTATGCCAGCTACCGCGTGCTAGCGATACTTAGAGAAGTAAAACAATACGATCCAGATCTTATCTTGATCTATACCGGGCACAATGAATTCCTGGAACGGAGAACTCTGGAGAACGCTCGGAGCGAGGATCAGTCGTTTGCGCAGCTGGCGCAGAAAATGTACCTTGTTCGGTGGGCAGCGCATTTCATTGGTAGCAACCGGGAGAATGCGCCGCGGCGGACGCCTAAAAGCAAGACTGTCCTGGCCGCCGAAGTCGAGGCCTTGCTGGATTATCAAGGCGGACTTGAACAATACAGTCGGAATGATCTTTGGCTACAAGGAGTAGATGAGCATTTTGAGTGGAATGTGCGTCAAATGTTGGACGAAATCAGTGGCTCCAATATTCCGCTCGTTTTCGTCTCGCCCGTTTCCAATTTAAAAGACTGTCCGCCGTTCAAGTTCGAAAACGATCCTTCACTTTCGTCCGAGCTCCAATCTGAATTCGAAAAGAGTTTTCGCCTCGCGATTGGATCGGACGACCCGCGGACGGCTCGATCTGCTGTTGAAAAAGCGCTGGAAATAGATCCTGACCACGCCGGGGCGAATTTCTTGTTTGGCAAGCTTGCGTACGAGCAGCATCAGTTTTCCGATGCAGAAAAGTACTTCATCAAGGCCCGAGACACGGACGTTTGCCCACTACGCGCGCAATCGGAATTGATCGGCGACTTGCAAGTGAGCTTGAACCAACGACGAATACCGTTCCTTGATGCGCAAAAGCTCTTTTCCGAGCAAACCAAAGGAGGATATGCGAATGGAACAGCAAACGCAATTGTTGGCGACGAATGGCTGGTAGATCATATTCACCCCAGCGTCGCCGGACACCAACTCTTAGGGGAAGCTTTGGCGAGCCTCGTTTTGGAGCAAGGTTGGTTCGAAATAGAGAAAGACAATTGGAAGGAAAGTATCGACGCAGAATTTCAAAGGAGGATAGCTAGTTTAGGCGAAGAATACTTTTTGAGGGCAAAACAACGGTTGGAGGGACTGCAGCTTTGGACCCAAGGACGGGCAAAGAAGATTCGGGAGTCGGGGCCGGCGGAATAGCCCACGCAAGAGCACTGGCCGCGTCGCACCTCCGCTTTGGGGGAAATCAAGCGAAAGGCGATTTCAAAAACTGCTGGACACACTCTCACCTGGAAATGCGAGGGCAATTGTGGCGGTGAGAGACCATGACAGCAGTAAGCTGCCCGTGCTTTCTCTCGACTCTAGAGGCGTTCATTAGAGCTTGGCAGAACCCCTAAACTGCCTTATCTTGCGAAGCAGCTTCTACATCTAGATTCCCTCAGTTTGCGGGCCAATTTGGTTCGATATCCTTATGCCACGCGATTTTCTAAAAGGTTGTGAAGACTATTACGATGTTGTAGTTATTGGTAGTGGCCTAGCAGGACTCACAACTGCCAATATTCTGGGACGAGCTGGCCATCGCGTTTTGTTGGTAGAGCAGCATACGAAGTTCGGTGGACTTGCGACCTGGTTTCTTCGTCAGGGTGGGCATACCTTTGACATTTCGCTACATGGTTTTCCGGCTGGGATGTTGAAGAGTTGCCGACGCTACTGGAACGAAGATATTGCGTCGAGCATCGTTCAGCTGAAGAACATCCGCTTTGACAATCCCATGTTCTCTTTGACAACGACGTTTAATCGCAAAGATTTTACGCGTCTACTTACAACAGACTTTGGCATCGAAGCCAGCGCGGTTCAAAGCTTCTTCGATACCGCTCGAGGGATGAATTTCTACGACGATCAAGAAATGACCACTCGGGAGCTTTTCGAAAAGTTCTTCCCCGGTCGCGAAGACGTCGTTCGTTTGCTGATGGAACCGATCACTTACGCGAATGGCTCCACCTTAGAAGATCCGGCGATCACCTACGGCATCGTTTTCTCAAACTTCATGGCAAAGGGAGTCTACATTTACCGTGGCGGAACGGACGACCTGATCAGTAAAATGCACCGTGAATTGCAGAAAAATAACGTCGACTGTCGCATTGGATGTGATGTATCTAAGGTCGAAGTTGGCCCGAAGGGCGTGACTGGAATCGTGGTGAATGGACGAAGAATCGGCTGCGGGAGCGTGATCAGTAACTCCAATTTGAATGGAACTATTTTCAATCTTGTCGGGGAAGAAAAGTTCGATGCTGGATTCGTCGAGCAAGCTAAACAAGTGCGGCTGAACAATAGCAGCACCCAAGTCTATATGGGCATTAAAAAGGACGTGGAGATTGACGAGTCCACGGGCGATCTCCTCTTTAGTTCCACCGCTCCGTTGTTCCGAACGGAAGCTCTACTCAGCCGAGATATCACAAGCCGCACTTTCAGCTTCTATTATCCTGACACTCGGCCCACAAAGAAGCAGCGCCGTTATGCCGTTGTCAGCAGTACCAACGCGAACTACTCAGACTGGGCAAACTTGTCTGAAGAAGAGTACGAAGCAAGCAAAGCAGTCAGCACCTCAGAGGAAGGGAGTACATAGGTAGATGAGTGAAAACAGGTAAACACAGCATGTCAGAACACGAGTTGGACACACCAACAATAATATAGTGGCGTGCATACGAACAAGATAAACAACGTGAGGGATGGTTAATGTGTCTATGGTTGCGTCGGCATTCCCTGCAAATTTAGTCCCATGGTGCCATAGTAAGTAGTATCTGCCTAGGCAAACAAAGCCTGTGTGGGGCAGCACACCGAAATCGGGTAGGGTAAACTGTAAATGCAAGAAAGAGGTGGCTGTGGTCCCTAGTCCCGTGGCGGGGAAGAACAAAGTACAAACCCCAAAGCAAGAACGTGTAAG
>JBCCEO010000917.1:0-2908 GCA_039030255.1 Planctomycetota bacterium
AAGAAGACAACCAAAAGAACGCAGAGGCAGACGTTCACTTGGAATATGAGATCAGCTCAACCCCTGGTCCCAAGGAATTTCCTACCCATTTTGCGCCCTGGATCGGGATGGTTGCCGGAGCAGGAATTGGTTTGTCATTCCAACTTCCGAACCGCTTGCTTGGCGTCTTCGTGGGAGCGGTATTGGGTGGAGTCGCTGGGGGAATTCTATCTGCGTCCGTCCGGTTGGAACGCATGCCGACCGGTGGATCGCCAGACGGGGATCAAGAGGATCCTGATTCTAAAGTGGACAGTAATGCTGCGGACAAGCTGATGGCTGGCCTCTCTATTGCTGCTTGCTGGATTCCGGTTTTGGGAATGTTGCTCGGTGGCATTTGCTATGCATCGACTCGGAAACATAACGGTTGGCCCAAGAAATACAGCTTGATGGCTCTTATCGTGAATGCATTGATCACTAGTATTGTGGTGTTCCCATTTCTTATTGACTAAACCGCGTGTCGGCTCCCCCTTTGCCACGAGCATTAGCAAACTCAACGCGAATACGCGGATTAACCCTGGAAGCTTCGAAACCTTTGCCTGTACACCCCAGTTTCTCAGTTTCGCAATAGAATGCAATTCCTCCTCGAAGAGCGGATGTATTCTTGCATGTTGGGTTCTCGCAAATTTCATGAAGAACCTAAAGTACAACTGAGGCATTCTCGACCTAATCGAATGGGGAGAGCCAATGTTTCGACAAATTAATAACCTACGCAAGCTCGGACGATTTCGGACTTTGTCCCCCATGTGGCGAGTCAGCAAACCCAAGATCTTTCGGGAACATCCGTCGTTGGAAATCACCAGCGTATTGGATATGGTCATCGCAAAAGAATGCACCAACCTGAATCGTCCACTGTACTTTGTCCAGATCGGGGCCTTTGATGGTAAGACCGGTGACCCACTATTCAAACTAGTGAAGTCGCAAGGATGGAATGGCATTCTTGTCGAGCCTCAACCTGACGCCTTCAAAGCGTTGAAGGCAAACTATGATTCGCAATCAGGATTGCAGTTCTTCCAGGTTGCAGTCGGTCCTGAAAATGGTCAAATCAGCTTCTACACACGTCAAAGTGGCGAAGCTAGGGTTGCCAGCACTCAAAAACATTTAATCGTAAAACCAGGTCATGCAGTGAATGACGTGGAAGAGATCAAAGTTCCCTGTTGGACTTTTGATAAGTTACTTTGCGAGGCGGAGGCGCCACAGCAAATCGACTTGCTGCAAATTGATGCCGAAGGATTCGACTTTGAGATTATCAAGTCGATTGATTTTGAAGATTGTCGTCCCACAATATTGCGCTTCGAGCACGTGGTTATGTCTGCTCAGGACACCAACGATTGCTTGACGTTGCTGGCGGATCAAGGCTACAGATTCTTGCTGGAGAACGACGACACCACGGCAATTCTGCAACCCAAAGCTAGGTCGAACTCTGGTCCGATTCTACGCGTTGCATAACTGCAAGAAAGAATCCTGACCGCGGCCCCCTAGACGCCTTAGGTAGCGAAACTCGCGGAGAATTTAGGCACGCTGTCGTTCCTCTTGTAGCGCAACTCGCCAAGAGTTGCGGTCCCTATCCCGGGGCTAATCAGGATTCGTCTCTGCGCAGAATACTTGCGCGAAGCAAGTGCGAGTATAGACTTGACATACTTTGAACCACCAATTCGCCTTGGCCCCAATCGGAATACTACCATCGCAATATCAACGACCGAGAGTCTTGACGACTTCCGCTAACTGAGGAAGACGACATTTGTCACGTTTGGAGCAAGTACTGCCATCTGATTTCAGAATGCAGTTTGGGGTTCACGAAAGACATGCAGAGCGGCAAAATACGGCTCCGGTAGAAGATCTTTCACTCACACCAACAAAGCAAAATGAAAACTATTCACACAGACTCTGCTCCAGCCGCCGTGGGTCCTTATAGCCAAGCCGTAGTAGCTGGCGATGTGCTTTACTGTTCGGGCCAAATTCCGCTCGATCCAGCCAGCGGCGAAATTGTAGAAGGTGGTGTTCCAGCGCAGACGAAACAAGTTTTGGAGAATCTGAAAGCTGTGGTAACTGCTGCCGGCACAGACCTGAGCAAGGCGGCCAAAATCACCATTTACATCACTGATATGGCGCAGTTCGCAACGGTCAACGAAATCTATGCAAGGTACTTTAGCGAGCCTTTTCCAGCACGGGCCTGCGTCGAAGTTTCCAAGCTCCCCAAAGGAGTTGAGGTTGAAATGGACGCAATCGTTTATTTAGGCCAGTGATTAGTCGCCAGGCAATTGGGTTCAGGGCCAGTTGATAGGGCTCAGGGGATAGGGACCTTCGCTCGCACTAGGTGCATATGCATGTTATTCGAAACGGCCAGCGCCGACACCTGAATCTAATATACGCGAGCTAGAAGTTACCTTCCCTTTCCGAATTCAACGAGGACTTACGGTAGGGCTGGCGACTGCCAGGAAATCGTCGGATGGCAAACCCGCTTCTGGCCTAATTGCCACACTCTCCCTTGAGAACCCTCAGAGCGGGAGGGAAAGTCTAAGAACCCCGTCTCGAGGTGAGACGGCAACTCAGAAACGCACTCCAAACTTGCCTTGGTTCGGATGGTTTCCTGTCTCACGCGTCCGGGAGTAAGGAGCAATTAAGTGCGATTATTGGCCTGGGATCCAGAGCTTGCTTTCGCCATCAGACGATCCTCCACCTTCACTGCCGGGTAGAACTAGCCCACTTTCGCTTTCGGGAGCAGGAGCACGCGAGGCGTTCTGAAGCATTTTCATCGCGAGATCGTCGCCACCGGCTGCAGCCTGCATGGCTTGCTGCTGAGACTGCATGGCATACTGAATGAAACTCATCAAATAAGGATCGTTGGGGTACTTCTGAGCAGCTTCCTGCA
>JBCCEO010000918.1:0-2899 GCA_039030255.1 Planctomycetota bacterium
ACGTGACTGTAGCGTTCGATGACCATCACATCGCTAAGTTCGATGGAGCCATACTTGGCTACGCGCCCGACATCATTACGCCCTAAATCAACAAGCATCACGTGCTCGGCGCATTCTTTAGGGTCTTTAAGTAGCTCGTCCGCAAGTTCGGCATCTTCCTTGGGTGTTTTTCCTCGCGGACGCGTGCCGGCTAGTGGACGAACCGTAACAACACCATCGATTACACGGCACATCACCTCGGGCGAGGAGCCGACAAGCGTTGTTTCTGGCGTGCGAACAAAGAACATGAACGGACTTGGGTTGACGACACGGAGCGTGCGATAGACTTCAAAAGGATCGCAAAGCGCTGGCATTTCCATTCGCTGGCTGATCACAACTTGGAAGATGTCACCGGCTCGGATGTATTCGGTGCACTTTTCAACAGCCGCCTCGAATTGCGGCTGCGAAAAATTACTGGTCGTCTCGACGTCGGTGACTTCTGCCGAGGCAAAATCCGTTACAGGAAGCGAGCTTGTCGGTTGCTGGAGTTTATCTGTTAGCTGGTCAAGTCGTTCTGTACCCTGGGCATACGCTGCCTCGATGGAATCGAATTGATCGCAGTGCACATGTGCGACAACAAAGAGAGATTTGGTTACGTGGTCGAAAATGACTAGATCGTCGAAAAGCGAGAAATCGAGGTCCGGCAGATCGCGATCATCAGTCGGCGCGTTAGGCAAGTCTTCGACGTATCGCACGACGTCGTAGCTGGCGTAGCCAATCGCACCACCAGTTAGCGGCGGCAGTTCGGGCAGCACGGCGACCTTTCTACCCGAGACCGCACCCCACAAACTGTCTAAAGGATCTTTGGCTTTCTCAGTTTTTTGTGTTCCGTCGGTTGTTGTCCAGCAGACCTCGTCGGCTCGCGCCGTGATTCTCCCATTGGGGCTTACGGCAATGAAGCTGTAACGTCCAACTTTTTCCCCACCTATGACGCTTTCGAACAGGCAGGCAGCAGATTCTCCATCGTCGAGTAAATGGAATGCAGAAACAGGCGTTAAGGCGTCGCTCAGAAGCTGCCTAAAGACCGGAACGAGCTGGTATTCTTCGGCCAATTTCCGGAATCGATCAAAGCTAGGAGAAGGCATCGGTGTGGAATTGTCTCGCGAATTCTATTTTTGCTGGTCTTGGAAAGCGTTGATTGTAACTTCGGTGACCATTCCTGACATACCGAACAAGCTTGATATTCAGGGCTAATCTGCCAACACGCTGCACTAGCGAGTCTCGCAACGAACCGCCACGATAAAGTTTGATCGGGAATCTGGAACGATAAGATCTCTTGCCACGGAAGCGGGCTACGGAAAAGCCAATCTCCAACCTGAGACTCACAATCGCCATTGTTTTGGTTTCGAATAATTGTGACTACAAGCGGCGACATAGGGTTCAATCGAATTTCCGACCACATATCGTCGAGCGTTGGCCAAAGCGGTATCATTAGGGTTAACCTCGAATGAACTTAATGCATCCAATTCGATAGCGTTTCGGCTGCGCGCAAGCTTAGAAGGATTTTTCGCGTGAAAAAGTGCAAGCACTGTGAGAAGCCAGCGACCTTTCACATCACGGAATTAACCGACCCTGCCGGGCCGGAAATGTTGCATCTTTGTGAGGAGCATGCACGCGTCTATCTTTCGCAAGAGAGCGATTCTGAATCTAGCACGACTTTGGCGAACATGCTCTCGAAGCATCTTAAGATGGAGCAGTCTGCGGAAGACCTTGCAGAGCTTGACAAGAAGTCCTGCCCCATCTGCGGAATAACTTTTTCCGAATTCCGCAAAGAGGGACGCCTGGGGTGTGCCAATGACTACGTTTGTTTCCAGGAGGATTTGGAACCGTTGCTGAAAAGCATCCACGGCGGAACTGCGCATCACGGCAAGCGGCCGACGCGTGACCTAGGACCAGATCGTCAGAGTGAAATCATCCAACTGCGGCGCGACATGCAGGAGGCAGTTGAAAAAGAGCAATACGAGCTTGCGGGTGAAATCCGAGATCGTATTCATGAAATGGAGAACACGCCCTCCGAGCCGCAATCTTCAGTTGATGAATTGCCCCCACAAGGCGATGAGGATTCAGATTCCAGTTAACGGAGTCTCGGCTGCAGCATGGGCCGGATTTTACAGTTGTTTGCACTATGGATTAGAACTGAGAGCATAAATCAGCGTGGATCTGAGAGAATTAGCAGGAAAATGTGGTGAGTGGTTGAGCGGGTCCGGTCCAGAATCGGATATCGTAATCAGCAGTCGTATTCGCTTGGCTCGCAACCTTGGCGGTTTCCCCTTCGTGAAACGTGCTAGCGAAGATGAGAAAGCGCAAATCGCAAGTCTTGCATTGCAAAAAATTGAACAACTAGAAAGTCGAGACAATGTGCATCACTTCGATGTCCAAGAACTCGACGATGTCGATCGGCAACTACTCGTTGAGAGGCAGTTGATGAGTCGCGAGATGGCGGATTCTGATGGTGATCGTTGCGTTGCTGTGGATCCGTTGGAACGATTTAGCATCATGATCAATGAAGAAGACCATCTTCGGATTCAGGTCATGTGCTCGGGCTTGGATCTGGAGTCCGCCTGGAATCAAGTCGATACGCTAGACAATGAACTCGAACAAAAGTTGGATTACGCCTTTCACGAGCAACTCGGGTATTTGACGGCTTGTCCAACCAATGTTGGAACAGGTCTTCGAGTGAGCGTCATGGTGCACTTGCCGGCCTTGGTAATAACCCGCGAGATTGAGAAAGTATTTCGAAGCTTGCAGAAAATCAATGTGGCCGTTCGCGGGCTTTATGGTGAAGGTTCTCAGTTCATGGGCGATTTTTACCAAGTCAGCAAATCGTCTTCGGTTTTCCCGAGTGTGATTTGATTGCTGA
>JBCCEO010000919.1:0-2889 GCA_039030255.1 Planctomycetota bacterium
CAGTGGGGCCGCGATAACAACTTGTCGCAACTTTCAGAGTCCGACCAACGCCGAATCACTCCAGTGCAAGATGACGTTCGATTGCGGCATCCAACACGGGCAGATGTGCTGGCCGCACAAAACTTTTCCTTTTGGATCTTTAAGACTCGTCAAGAAGTCGTCGAATACTTCAAGATCGCCCGAGCCAACCTAAAGTCGGAAGGTATTCTCCTGCTGGACATGATGGGTGGTCCCGGATGCTACGAAGAGCAAACGGACCAACGCAAGATTGGTAAGGGCAAAAAATCCTTTACGTACGAATGGGAGCAAGCCAGTTTTGATCCTATCACCCGAGATGCCAGCTTCTACATCCACTTTGAATTCCAAGATGGTAGCCGCATCGAACGCGCCTTCGAGTACCACTGGCGATTCTGGACGATTCCCGAGATTCGTGAGATGCTCGAAGAAGCTGGTTTCAGCGAAAGTCATGTCTACTGGGAGACCGAATACGATTCGGGTGAATGGGAACGAGCCGCAACCGCCGAAAGCGCCTCGGTTTGGATCTGCTATGTTGTTGGCGTGAAGTAAGCGGGTTGCGTTCCGAGTCGTAGGTAACACGCATTTTCGATTGTTTGCACCGAATTGCAGTTGAACAATTCGCTTTCAGGCGCTCATGGTCAAACAGACCAGCCTTCTGAGCAAGGTGACGGATTCTGCCCTTCATATTCTCCACCCTGCCCTGGGGATTTGCCCGAAACCGTGGCAGCACAAGAGTTCTCACGATCCGCTATACTTGGAGCACCCCAACATAAATCAAGCGGCTGAGAACCGAATCCTAGGAGAAATATTATGGCCACTGTAACCCGTAGTTATTCTGACGGCGTTGCTTCTTTTCTTTCTAGCCCAAAGAAACTGCTGATCGGCGGTCAGTGGGTCGAGGCGGCAGATGGAGGCACTTTTGATGTGATCAACCCATCAACTACGCAGAGTATCGCCCAAGTCGCACGCGGCACCAGCGTGGATATCGAGAAAGCTGTGGCAAGAGCACGCGACGCTTTCGAAGACGGTCCTTGGTCGCGCATGACGGCTTCCGATCGTGGCAAACTGATTTGGAAGGTTGGCGATTTAATCGAACAGCACAATGACGAGCTTGCGGAACTAGAAACTCTCGACAACGGCAAGCCCTTTGGTGTTGCCAAAGTAGCTGACGTTCCGTTGGCAGCCGATATTTTCCGCTACATGGCTGGCTGGGCCACCAAGATCGAAGGCAACACCATTCCGATTTCTGTACCCTACGCTCCGGGTGCGAATTTCCATGCCTACACCCTGCGCGAGCCCGTCGGCGTCGTCGGGCAGATCATCCCTTGGAATTTTCCTTTGCTGATGGCCGCCTGGAAGCTGGCGCCCGTTCTCGCATGTGGTTGCACCGTCATTTTGAAGCCGGCCGAACAAACTCCTCTCAGCGCTTTAAGGTTGGCTGAGCTGATTCAGGAGGCTGGAATCCCAGATGGAGTCGTCAACGTTGTTTCCGGATTCGGCGACGCAGGTGCTGCCCTTGCCGCCCATGACGACGTCGACAAAGTAGCTTTCACCGGCTCGACCGAAGTTGGAAAGTTGATCGTCAACGCGGCTGCTGGCAACTTGAAAAAGGTCACTCTTGAGCTTGGTGGAAAGAGCCCCAACATCATCATGAAAGATGCGGACCTTTCCACGGCTATTCCCGGTGCAGCCAATGCAATTTTCTTCAACCATGGACAGTGCTGTTGCGCTGGTTCACGACTATATGTTGAAGAAGAGGTGTTCGAAGAAGTCTGCGCAGGCATTGGCGAAGAGGCGAAGAAGATTCAAGTTGGCGACGGCTTCGATGCAGGCACCGGCATGGGGCCACTCGTATCGCAAGAGCAATACGAGCGAGTTACCGGGTTCCTAGACCGCGGTCGCTCGGCTGGAGCCAAGGCAGTTTGCGGGGGCGACGCTCCCGACATGGAAGGGTTTTTCGTCAATCCAACGGTACTGATCGACACCAACGAAGACATGGAAGTCGTGCAGGAAGAAATCTTCGGCCCAGTCGTAGCCGCGATGCCATTCAAGGACCAGGCTGAGTTAGTTTCTCGCGCAAACAATTCGACTTATGGGCTTGCAGCAGGCGTCTGGACGAAGGACGTGGCTGAGGCGCATCGTATGGCCAAGGCCGTTCGGGCAGGAACCGTGTGGGTCAACTGCTACAACGTCTTTGATGCCGCAATGCCCTTCGGCGGCTTCAAGCAATCTGGCTGGGGCCGCGAAATGGGGCACGAAGTCCTGGAGAACTACTTGGAAACCAAAGCGGTTTGCATGGCGACCTAACCAACACTTGCGTTTGCGCTAGATTCCTTAATTCAAATCACCCTAGGATCCGAGCTCTCAAGAGTTGGAGTCCTAGGATTATCCAACCGAAGATCCACAGTAGTAGGAAGACTACTGCCAATGCTATGCACTGCAAGCCGAAGACGCTGCCGTACAATTGAACGACCTCTTGCATCGTTTTCGGCTTGTCGGGTCCCTGACCTAGGCTGGCAGCAAAAAATGGAGTGGTTAGACAAGCTAATCCCCATGGCGCGATTAAAATCATTGGCAGGCCATCCAGCATGTAAGCCTCAAGTATGTCGTATATCTGCCAGTACGAATAGATCCCCAGTCCCAGCACGGTGCAGGCGCCGAGTTCAAACAGAATTGCAACAAGAGCGTATGCCGCAGTCGAAATATGCGTCTCGGATTCAGTTTGATTTTCAAGAATCCAGGAAGCTCTCAAAGAACGTTTCGGAATTGAGGCGTAGTAAAGGAGGAATACATTAGGTATACATGACCTTCGTATAGGCTTTTCTCAGCAATAAAATCTGATCCGTGCGTTTTCAGACCTGTAAACCTAAC
>JBCCEO010000920.1:0-2875 GCA_039030255.1 Planctomycetota bacterium
ATTCTCAGAGCCATACGCAAGAGGTCGGCCGTACTCACATCTGCCTCCATGTCTTTCAGTTTCTGCTTTTTCTCGTTGACCTTCATTTCAAAGACAGTCTCCATCTCACGGAATCACGAAGGAGATGATCAAGAAGCGTGACGAAGCCTTTGGGCCCGCAAAGGCGGAAGGCCTTCAAGGCGACGAACTTTGGAAGCAAGTTCAGGATAGCGCCAGGTTAACAGACGAGCAAACAGAGGCGTTTCGAATCACATGGGAGCGACACCGTAAGTACTCGGCGTCAGCCATAGGGCTGTTGAGTTCAGAACAAAAGGTTGCGTTCAGGAAAACTAAGATTGCTCCGTCAAACCAGGTGCAATTCAGCAAGTCGAAGCCAAATATCCTGTGGATTACGATTGAAGACTGGGGACCTGACCTATCGTGCTATGGCACGCCAGGTATAGAAACACCTCATGTCGACAAGTTGGCCGCTGAGGGAATTCGATACCAGTGGGCGTTCACGACTTCGCCGGTCTGCTCGACTTCGCGTTCGGCCATGATGACTGGCTACCATCAAAACTTTATTGGAGCGAATCAACATCGCGAGCACGACAAGCAGCCTTTGCCGTTCGGAATCAAGCCCATTCCCCATCTACTGAAGGAGGCGGGGTACTTTACGGCTTTGATGAGCTGGAAGACGGATTGCAATTTTGTGCCAAACACAAAAGCGGAACTCTTCGAAGGTACCGACTGGAATCAGCGCGCGGAAGGACAGCCGTTTTTTGCTTGCATTACTTTCGGCGGAACACATCGCAAATGGAATCGTGATCCGCAGCGTCCTATCGATCCTAAGGATGTCGAGATTCCGCCCTACTATGCAGACACTCCGCTGATTCGTCGAGATTGGGCAACTGGCTTAGAACAGATGCAGATTGTTGATCGCGAAGTGGGAGCCCTGCTAAATCGGCTAGAGGACGAAGGTCTGGCTGAGAATACACTAGTGTTTTTTATCGGCGACCACGGTCGTTGCCACATTCGCGGCAAGCAGTTCCTCTACGATGGTGGCATTCGTATTCCCATGATCATGCGTTGGCCAGGGAAAGTGAAGCCACGCCAAGTCGACACTGGGCTGGTGATGTCGCTCGATATTTGTGCCACGATCATGGCTGTCGCTGGAGTCAATCAAGCGGTTCCGAGCCACGGAAAAAGTCTCTTTGACCCCGAGCTGCGCCAACGCAAGTTCGTTTTTGCCGCGCGTGACAAGATGGATGAAACGCACGATGCTATGCGCGCGGTTCGGTCTCGCAATCACAAGTTGATCGTCAACTTGATGCCAGAAAGACCTTGGTGCCAGTACAACAAGTATAAAGAAGGTGCCTATCCCGCGCTTGCCGAAATGAATGTGTTGCACATGACCGGCAAGTTGAATGAAGCGCAGTCGCGCTTCTTTGCCGCGTCAAAACCTGAGATCGAACTGTTCGATTTGAAAGCAGATCCACATGAGATTAACAACGTGGCGGATGATCCTGAGTACGAACTCATCAAAGCAGAGTTGCTAACAGCCCTCATCACATGGCGGCAAATTGTCATTCGAGACAAAGGTGTTAGTGACGAGTTTCGAGCCAAGGATACTTTTCCTGCAGCCAATACACACGAGACCGTGGACAATTGGTTCGAAGCAAATCGCAATAACTATGACTTTGCGGTCACGGGTTGGCCAGCTTGGTATCCGACTCGTACCCTGGAGCAATGGCGGGCGGCCAAGCAGAAATGGGAACCATGGGTTTTCCGCTCAGTGGATGATCCGATGGAGCGTCCTGTGATTGTCACGCCGAACAAGAAGAAAAAGAAGTAGGTGCAGTTGCACCGGGTAGTTTGGTCGTATGTTGGAATTGGATTTCAATCCATCTCGTTCAATGTTTCGTTCTGTTTTTTATCGCTGTTGGCTGGCGACAGTTATCTTCTCTGTCTGGATTGGTTTCTCATTTGCGGGCGAACCGGCCAGGCCTAACGTGCTGTTCATTGCTGTCGATGATCTAAACAACTATGCACTTGGGCTAAACGATCAAGCCAGTGTGGCAACGCCAAATCTAGAGAGGTTGGCGGCTCGCGGAACTCTATTCACCAATGCACATTGTGCTGCGCCGGGATGCAATCCATCGCGAGTTAGCGTGCTTACCGGGATGGCTCCTTATAACAGCGGTGTTTACCTCAACTCGCAAGATTGGCGCGCGAGTGATCGGCTGAAAAATGTTGTGACACTTCCGCAGCATTTTCGCGATGCTGGTTACAAAGTCATTGGCGGCGGCAAACTGTATCACGCTGCGAATCTGCGTGAAGCGATGCTGGAAGGCTACTTTGATCCCTGGCCCTGGCACGAGTACTTTCCGTCCAAGTCGCGACAACTGGCTGATGAAGCTGTGCCAGCAAAACAATCAATCAACGGCTCGAACGAGTTTTATGGAGGGCGATTCGACTGGGATGCTTTGAATATTTCAGACGACGAAATGGGCGACGGCAAAGTTGTCTCTTGGGCAGAAAAGCAACTTGCAAAAAAGCATTCAACCCCCCTTTTCTTAAGTGTTGGAATTTATCGGCCTCACATTCCTTGGTACACCCCGAAAAAGTGGTTTGACAAGCACCCCTTGGACACAATCAACTTACCGCGTGATGTTGCGGAAGATTTGGAAGACTTGCCGGATCCTGCGATCAATTTGTTGCGTCAGCCATGGCAGGAATGGATTGAGGATAATGACAAATGGCGTGAGGCGACGCAAGCGTATCAAGCATCCGTGAGTTTTGCGGATGCGATGGTGGGGCGACTCTTAAAAGCGCTCGACGAGGGTCCGCTGGCTGAAAATATGATTGTGGTGCTGTGGTCGGACCACGGCTATCA
>JBCCEO010000921.1:0-2856 GCA_039030255.1 Planctomycetota bacterium
CAGATGTGCCTTCAGACCTATGTGGTAGCTGGTAACTTCTACGATGTGGCTGGCGTTCATTCCGGCTTCGTCCAAGACACTGAAAATTTGGTCGAAAGCCGTATCAATCTGCTTTGCGGCATCCGCCGAGACTATACCGTCCAGCCCCATGCCGTTGAAGCCGGTTAGAAATAAGAAGCCGTCCACTTCGGAACCAGGAGCCATTCTCCAGTCCTTGTAGATTCCTGTCATGGCTTTCGGAATGATTGCTTTTTTAACCAAATTCCTGATCCGATGAGTCCAATTTGTCACTTCTACGGACATTCGCTGCGTCGCCGAATAAATGCAAGTTGGGCTCTTCGCGGTTGTTGGATCGAACGCAGTATATTGATCCGTCAGACGAAGTTGTGCCAGCAAGGACGGCCCATAAGAGACATTCACCACCCAAATCCAATGCTGCTGTCGCAGCCCGCATTGCCGACATTCGCCGCGAACGCAAAATCCAATGCAAGTCGAACTCACAATGTGCGGGACAAACCAGACAATAGCTAGGCATAGGCAAACGGCGGCTTTTTCGAATCCGTTGTCGGCATTCCTATGCTTGCGAAAATATGAAGAGTGATGGTTTGGCAATTTTGAACGCGTGAGTTCGTAGCGTTTCGGCATCCATCGGTCTCAAGATAACCGAAACTGGTTCCCTGTAACCCGCACCTCTTGTGAAACCTGATCGTTGATTGAACGTAAAGTCGATCGATCCTATTGTCCCTAGCCACGGTGTTGTTCGAATGATGTTGCTTTGCCGTTTCCAGAGACCTGATCCGGCGGATCAAGCAGATGAATAACCGTTTGGCGGCGATCACTCTCTTGCAGTACTATCCGCCCAAGCAAGCGGGCCTGTCGCCAAGTGGCAAACTTTTCAAGATCGACGATATTTGGGTCCATAATCGATCCACTGGCAATCCAGTTCAACAAGATTACAAGACGGATGGTGTGAAGAATTTTTCCGGCATTCATTTGATTGCTCCGAAGCTGTCCGGAGGCAAAATGATGGGCGCGAAGTCGTGTAGATATGCATTTGACTTTGCACGCCGGCATGCAATGCTTTGGTCAAAACCAATGGGCGTCCATGACCGATACTACTTCAACGAAGAACGACGATCTGTACCGCGCTTTGGACGCATTTTTCGCCCTCGCTCAGGGTTTCAAATCCGAAAACACTGTCCCGACTGCTAAGGTCCCCAAAACCCAAATTTATCCCATTTTTCACGACGACTTTTCTAGATATTGGAGCTGGGAGAAAAACCAAAGTAAGGGCGCAGAAAGCAGAATTAGCTTTCTAAAGGCGATTCAGGCGACTCTTCGGAGCGGCCTCGGGGCCGGACCCAATGATCCTGACGACGAGCTCGGCCAAATCATCCGTTACTGCAAGTCCAAGGATTTCGATTTTGGTGGCTTGATGGGCCTCCTGGACGGTCAAATTCGAAATCTTGTCAGCTTTGACGCGACCAGAATGATACAACAGCTAAAGGATGATAACCCGGAGCATTTCGATCTCGACGTGACTGTCACAAAGATCAAGAGTGCATCTACAGACAGCGTCGCCAAGGCAATCGAAAGTTTGCAAGCACTTAGCGAAATCAACTCGATCAACGATCAACACACGGTCTTGATGGGAAGACGATTTGATACCAAGTCACTGAGTATTACCCGAGATATTGAGACAAAGCTTTATTCACAACTTAGAGACCTTGATGGGCCATTGTTCCTAGCGGGAAACGCCGGAACCGGAAAATCCATGATTTTAGCGAACCTAAGCGCCAGACTTAAATCATCCGGCAAACTGGTCATTTACCTGACAGTCGATGATCTCTTCGCGGACGGTACGCAAGAGTCTATTGCCGAGCTTTCGGGGTCGGAAGCAGTCTGCTCCGAACTCGTCGTTCTTGTAGACGGAATCGATCGGAGGTTGCATGAGCCCGCTTTCAAAACATTGATAGTTCAGTTGCATCAGCTATCGGAGGACAATCGATTCGGGCTGCTACTATCCTGTCGAAATCAGGAAAGGGAACGTCATTTTCCCGACGCTCATACTCAACATTTGAATTCAGAGTATAGTTACTCTGAATTCTACAGAGCATATTTTGCCTTTTGTGACACAGTCTTTTCATATCGGACTGAGCTAACTAACGAAAACTATGAAGTCCTCAAGGCATCGATTGAAGAACACTTGCCAATCGCTGCTCTTGCAAGAAATCCGCTTTCTCTGAGGTTAATTCTCGAAACGTTTTCGAGTCAGAGAATTCGACCGGAAATCAACTCTGTCGAGCTCTTTAAACTGTTCTGGAAGTCGAAGGTAAAGCCCGAAGCCCCAAGCTATTCGGCTTCTGCTGATCCTTCCAAATTGGACCTATCAGAGTGCGCTCTAGCTCTTGCTGAACGTTGCCTCAAGAAGAGCAAAACATCTTGGGATGCTCGCGACTTAGACGCACTGCTATTAATGGGAAGAATTCGTCAAACCGATTTCGATCAGCTTTTGTCGAGAGGTATAGTTTTGGTGCACGCTGACTTGTCCGGTGTCCAACGGTACGTTTTCTTTCATCAGACGATTCTAGAATACGCATGCGCATTATCAATCTTGAGGTCAAACGAATCTAGTAAACGATCAAAGGCTGTTTATGGCGAAGTGCAGCGCTCTGACTTCTCCACCTACCATCTGCCCATCTTTAACAAATTAGTCCAGCTCGCTTGCGTGACCGAAAGCGAAATTCGGAGTTTTGTATGGGAGGTTGTAGAAAAGGTTTTGGAAGAGCAAATGCCTCATTTGGTCTCGGTCGCGATGGAGGCTTTTAGCCTATCGGCAGAGCTGAGCTCTAGATA
>JBCCEO010000922.1:0-2841 GCA_039030255.1 Planctomycetota bacterium
CAAGGGAATGGGTACCGAATAACATCCAGATCCCGTAGCTGGGTTGGCGGTAAACTTTTCACCTATTCCACGAATTGCGCCACCGCCCGTAGGAAGAGTAATTGACGGAAGCTCGTTGAGTGCTTTGGCATGTTTACTCGAAGTCGGTTTCATCAAGTTGAGACCCGTTGTCAGATTACGTGGTGACAAGTACGAGTTATAAGTGATTGCCTACCTGGTGCAAAACAAATAAACTCTCTCGAGTCTTTCTTCGACTCGGTTGTTAAACATTAAGTTGCCCGTAGTAGGAAAAAACTTGGCCAGAAGTTTCCTCGCTTGGGTTGGGCGGAGTGAAGTGCGACGGAGCGATCGTGGTCGTTGTGTGGAACACGTAGTAAGCGGTGTCTTGCCCAAAAAGGGGACGCGAAGATTGGGTGGCTATATTGGTTAAGCCGTCCACGGTTAGCAAACCTACTCATCGTCAAGCTGGGTGGGTGATACGGTGGGAGTCTTTGAAGGAACGGGGCGTTAACCTCGTAGAGATTTAACGGTGAGGAGTGCGCAGGTGGCTATCTCGTACATTGAAGCCGAAGCGGCCAAAAGTCGTTTATCTATCAGACGAAGTCGTCATACCTGGGCATTTCGGTTCATACGGGCAAAATTGTTGGCGGGAAAGGTGGTTTAGAAAGCTCGAATCAATCTCAAAGGCCAAGTAGAGTGTGATCTTTACGCAATGACAATCGCAGGCTTCTGCGAGCGTTGGCACACGTTCGATCTTTCGATTTGTTAGATTTCACTATTGTGCAGTCAGCGAATGGGCCGCCTGGATCGTTCGGATTTCATGGGCCGCTAGTTGTCGTAGTTTTGGAACTGAATTGCACAAGATCGGTTTGAAACTTTTACCGAACTACGTTTTGCTGGCGGGCGCCTTTCACCTATTGCGATATCCAAGCTGGGACGAAGGAATTGTGTGACGGCGCACACTATTGGTTACCTGAAGTAATTCTCGGAAAAGTTCAGAGGATTAGAGAGCTGGAGGCTTTGGATTAAGAACAAAGGAACTTCCATGTCACACGTTTTTCTTAGCTACTCGCATGACGACAATTTCTTCGCAGAACTGGCGAGCATCAAATTGGAAGAGGCGGGAATCTCAGTATGGGTTGACCACGGCCGATTGAGGGCAGGGGAAGATTGGCGAAGCTCAATCGACAAAGGAATCTCCGATTCTTTCGCATTAATCGTTGCACTTAGCAGTTCCTCCTGCGCATCTGCGTTTGTGACGTATGAGTGGGCATCGGCGATGGGAAAAGGCAAGCCGATAGTGCCGGTGCGCTTAACCGATTGCAGCCTACACCCAAAGTTGGATGTGATTCAGTACCTCGATTTCTCGAACAAGGATCATCAACCTTGGTCACTGTTGATTGAAAGAATCAGTGAGGTTCATGATGAGTATGAACTTCCTGAGTTTGATGTAACAAATCAGCCTTTGGTTGATTCTGAGTCGCCAGATGACGACGTGGCAATGGTTAGGGCGATACTGAGTTATTTGAACCAACGGGGCTATCAGATGGTTAGCTTCAGCCGGATCCGAAAAAGAATCGATGAGCGTTTAACGGATGAGCAACTGACAGATCTCATCGCAAGAAACAAGTTCACGTTTCGTCCGGTAAAGCTTAGCGGAGGGAAACCCGGAATGGCAATATTATAGTTTTCCAATCCTTCAAGTAGCTCAATGCCACGATTGCCAATTCGGCAACTTGCAAATTCGAAAGTGAATCGGTCAGCGAGAGAAGCACGCGACTCAGGATAATCGCGACTTTGGTCACTGCCGAACTGCAATTGAAAAAACAGTCGAGCGGTAGCGAGTCGACGAAATTGAAGGAAGATGGCGGCGGCCGATTCGGTCGCCGCCCGTGCTAATTCTGCGTGCCCGCCAAGTCGAGCAGGTCGGCATCAAACAACAGCTTGTCCCATTCGGCTGGCTCGATGTCCGTCAGTTTTTGTGCAATGGCGAATTGCTGATCGTAGTTGAGTTTTGCTTCCAACCTGAGCCAATCGACAAGTCCCTCGACGTCCCCATTATACAGCTGAATGTAGCTCGCATCTTCAAAACGGGGAACACGCCTGCTGTGGCCCTGACGGACTTCACGTTTGATTACACAGGGCGAGCCGACAAGATTGAACACTTCCGGAGTTCCTCAAGGGGGTATTTTCGTACCGCGCAACGGACGCGTCTATCTGAAGAATACGCCGCAACCGAGACCTGTAACGAGACAGGGCGTCGGTGTACAGGGTGCGCCTCGCAGTCAACAACGTCGTTACTCGCCAATTAGCTATGACGGTCTCTGTTGTTTCAATTGGTGGGCCAAAAGAAAGCCACTTACAACTCTTGTCTCAGTTTAACGGTTGCCGTCCACTGGCTGGACGGCGACCAACCCATCCATGCGGCTTGATTTGCATGAAGGGTTAACAGTCGATTGCGGCTGCGTCAACTCGGCGTCATAGCTGTCGCGATTATGAGCAACCAAATCACCGAAGTACAGATCGAGAAAACGATTCGGTTGGCAACGGATCATGCACAGAAACGAATCGCACTCATGTTTGATCTCTACGAGAAAGGAAATGAAGGCTGCAAGAAGACGCTTTGGAAGATGATCGCGAGTCACTGATAATCACTTACCATGAAAGCACTGCCGAACATCTAGTTACCATCGGTGTACTACACCGATATCGTTTCAGCTGGGGTGATTTCGCCTCAATCGAGTTTTTTCTCTTTGCCGGTTCGCGGTTGGGATCCGATGATGCACAGAGAATGTCAAAAGCATCCCCAAATTCCACTTCGAGGTCAGACTGCAACGGTGC